>JBBSVG010000001.1:0-17932 GCA_038233775.1 Bacteroidota bacterium
GCGTGCTGGCCGACCGGCTGTTCGGCCAACCGATGCTCGGGCCGCTGCTGGTTCTGTTCGCGCCGTACGCGGTGCTGATGTTTCTCGCGGCGCCGATCAACCCGCTGCTCGTCACGCTGAACCGGCCCGGTTTGGTCGTCGTCAACACGTTCGGCGGCGCCGTCATGACGGCCGTCGGGTTGATGACGGCGCTCGGGTTGGGCGGCGGGTCGCTGTCGGCGCTCGTCGTCGGACTGGTCGCAGGCGCGGCGGGACAGGCGTTGCTGGGGCTGACGCTCGTGTCGAGTCAGCTTCGCCCGACGCTCGTCGGCGGCTCAGCGGTCAGTTTGCGGCAACAGATGGCCTACGCCGGTCCGCTCGGGCTGACGGGTCTGCTCGGGACGCTGGCGTACAAAACCGACAACTGGTTCGTCTCGACGAACTTCACGCGGACCGAGTTCGCCTTCTACAACACCGGTTCGCAGGAGTTGCCGCTCGTCAACCAGCTCAACCGGGCCATCTTCAACGTGCTCGTGCCCGAGCTGTCGCGGCTGCACGGCGCCGGCGAACGCGACGCGCTGGTGGCGCTCTGGCAGGGCGCGATCCGCAAGAGCAGCCTGATTTATCTGCCGCTGTTCGCCTTCGCGTGGACGGTGGCCGAGCCGCTCATCCGGCTGCTCTACGGCGCCGCCTATGGCCCGAGCGTCCCGTTTTTCCACCTGTATTTGCTGCTGATCCCGCTCCGCGTCGCCGTGTATGGGACGCTGTTGCAGGCGACGGGCCAGCTCCGGGCAATTGTCTGGACGAGCGCCGGGTTTCTGGTGGCGAACCTGATCGGCAACGTGATCGGCCTCCGCTTGCTCGGCATCTACGGTCCGCCGCTCTCGACCGTCGTCTGCACCTACGGGATTGCAGCGGTCTATTTGGTGCTCATGCGCCGCCGGTTCGGCTTCCCGATCAGCAGCCTGTTCCCGTTCGCCGTCGTCGGTCGGACGCTAACGGTGGCGGTCGCGGCGGCGTTGCCGGTTGCGCTCGGGCTGCATCTGTGGGGCGACGAGTTGCCGCCGCTCGTCCAGTTCGGCAGCGCGGCGCTGGCCTACGGACCGCTCTATTTAGGACTCGCCCGGCTGACGAACGTCATCCGTGACTACGACGTGGCGCTGCTGCGCGGCGCAGCGACCAATCTGGCAACGAAGCTGCGACACTTGATCCGATGAGCGACCATCCGACCGGCGTGAACGCCCTGTTCGAGCGGCGCGAGGTGTGGAATCAGTACGACGCGACCGGCGAGATTGCCCGCAAGCTGCCGCTCGTCGAGCGCTTGATCCCGGCCGAAGTCGCCTCGCTCGTCGATGTCGGCTGCGGCAACGGGCTGCTGACGGGTCCGCTGGCCCGAACGCGCCGGGTGGTCGGGATCGACCTCAGCCTCGCCGCGCTGAAAGCCATCGCGTTGCCCGCGCCGCCGCTGCTTTGCGCCAGCGCCGACCGGTTGCCGCTGGCCGACCGGTCGTTCGACCTTGCCTTCACCAGCGAGATGCTGGAACACCTGCCCAACGGGATCTACGAAGCGGCGCTGACCGAGCTGGCCCGAGTCGCCCGCCGCTACGTGCTCATCACGGTCCCGAACAACGAGAACCTGAGTCAACTCACCGTTCGTTGCCCGTCGTGCAGCGAGCGGTTTCACGCGTATCTGCACCTGCGCTCGTTCAGCCAGTCGGGTTTTGCCGGGCTGATCCCCGGTTTCCGGCTGCGCGACTCGTTCACCGGCGGACCCGTCGTTCGTCGGCAACCGGACTGGTTGGTCGGGTTGAAACAGAACGTCGGACAGTTCTACGACGCGAGCCGAACCACCACCGTTTGCCCGGCTTGCGGCAATACCCACTTCCCGCCACCGCCGCGCTCGGCAGCCACGCGGGCGCTGAACCTGACCGGCCGCGTTGTCGCTCGGCGGCAAGCCTACTGGCTGTTCGGCCTGTTCGAACGAACCAACGGCTGACCCTATTTGCTGATGAAGCTGTAGGCGTCGGCCGCTTTCTGTTGCCTGTCACCCTGAACGAAGTGAAAGGGCTGAACTCAGATCCTTCACTTCGTTCAGGGTGACAAAACGGGTAATCGGGGACAGCTTCACCGTGAACCGGTACGAATGCGCCGCTCAGGTCAGGTGCTTGGTCGGGCGACCGCGATGGAGGGTTTTCCAGAGGGTCGGTGTCCGGTCGGCAAGGCTGATCAGCTCGTACACCGGGACCGACTGCGACTTGCCTTTGACCGTCACCTCGCCTAACGGTCGGGCCTCAACGCGACTGCCGACGGCGTCGAGCGTGAACTGGCTGATGAGGATTTGGGTGCCGAACTGCTTGTTCGCGCCTTCGAGTCGGGCGGCGAGGTTGACGGCGTCGCCCATGACGGTGTAGTTGAATCGCTCGGCCGAGCCCATGTTGCCGACGACCATCGGCCCGGAGTTGATCCCAATCCGGCAGAAGATCTCGTGGCCGTAGCGGGCTTTCAGCACCGGGCGCAGGTCGGTCAGCCGGGTTTGCATGGCGAGCGCCGCCTTGCAGGCGCGCATGGCGTGGTCGGGTTGCTCGCCCGGCGCGCCCCAGAACGCCATGACGCAATCGCCGACGTACTTGTCGAGCGCCCCGCCGGTCGATTTGACCACGTCGGTCATCGGCCCCAAGTAATCGTTGAGCAAGTTGACCAATTCCTCGGCGTCCATCGCTTCGGAGATCGGGGTGAACCCCTGAATATCGCTGAACAGGACGGTCATCTCTTTCCGCACGCCGCCGAGCTTCATCATCTCGGGGTCGGCGATGAGCAGATCGACGACGGTCGGGTGGACGTAGGTGCCGAACATCCCGCGAATGGCCTGTTTCTGCCGCCGCTCGCTGACCACCTGGCCGACGACCGCCGCGCCATAGGCCACCAGCGTCGCCTCGAGCATCGGGACCATCGGGAGGATCAGACTCAGCTTGCTGAACGCCGCCAAGCTGCCCCCGACGATCAGCACACTGAGCAGCACCACTGCCGCTGCGTTGACGGTCTCGGTCGCCAGCGACGAGCGGCCGAGCCGGGTGTCGCCTGCGCGACGCAGCCGGCTTGAGCCCGCATAGACCAGCCCGGCCAGCAGGGCCAAGCTCAATTCAAGCAGCCAACCGGGCAGGCGATGGAGCGCCCGACCGTCGAGCAGGTTCTGGACGAACGTCGCGTGCAGCTCCATCCCGGCCATCATCGACGAGCCGTCTCGCGACATCGGGGCGGGAAAATAGTCCTTGTCCTCCGGGTCGGCGGTGCCGAGAATGGCGACCTTGCCGCGAAGCGTCCCACTCGAGACGAGCGCGTCGAAGTCGTTCGTCTGCCAGTCGCCGGCTGCAACCCCTTCGGCATCGCCCGAGGCGATCATCTCGGCCCGAACCCGCTTCTCCTCCTCGGTCACGAACAGGCTGTCATCGACCACTTGGCCGAGGCTAACCGTCCGAAAGGTGCCGCGCGGACCGTAGAAATCGAGCAGCACGGCGCCGTCGAGGTCTCGCGGCAGACCGGTCGAGTCGAGCGACGGCCGGTCTTTTCGGGCCAGCGCGAGGCCGAACGACGGGATGCGCTGCTCGTCCGGCGCCGGTCGGGTCGGCCAGTAGCGCCGGGCGACGCCGTCGGGATCGTCGGGCACCTCGACCGAAGCGATGGTCGCGCCGGGGGCGTCGTCGTAGGCGTTCTCGAGCCCCGAGTGGCTGACCGACTGCAAGCGAATCAGCCCGCCGAAGCCGTGGGTCGGGGCGCGACCGGCCAGCACCACGTCGGGTCGGGCGGACAGCGCGGCCCGAAACCGCTCGTCCTCCTGCGGCCCGTGGGGATCGGGCTTGGTGAACAGTAGATCGATCCCGACCGCCTTCACACCGGCTAGGCGCAGGTTCTCGACCGCGTGGGCGTAGAGGCTTCTGGGGTACGGCGGCGTGCCGGGCAGCACGTCGCGGTCCTGATCGCTGAGCGCGATGAGCACCACATCGGCCCGGCTGTCCATCCCGACCATCGTCGAATCGACGCCACGGGCCTGAAATCGCCAGTCGAGCGCTTTCAACTCAAGCTCGGCCAGCGCCGGGACAAGCCGCAGCAGGGCGACCAAGACGGCGACGCCAAGCGAAACCAGCGCGGTCGTCCGCAGGTTGCTCAGCGTCGTCCGGTTCATCGGGCCGAGATCCCGCTGCCGAGCGAGAGCCCGTAGCGGAGCGAGACGAACAGGTCGCTGCCGCTCGACGGGTTCTCGTCGGTGCGGCTGGTGTTGTACGAGATGGCGTCGAGCGAAACCGTTTGGCCGGGGTGAACAGTCAGCGCGGCGTTGAGGCCAATCTGGGTCCGCTGATAATCGCCGATGGAGCGGACGAGTCGCGGCGAGAGCGCCAGCCGGTCGCGGGAGAGCAGCAGCCAGCGGGCCGACAGGTCGATCTCGGTGAAGTCGATGTCGCCGCCGGTCGGATCGGCCGGGGCGCCGGCGACCGTCGGGAAGACTGGCAGCGAGGCGTGGGTGTTGGCGAGCCCGAGCGAGGTGCTGAAGCGCGGCTTCCACCGGGCTTGCAGCGAGAGGGCGAGATAGCGGTTGCTCGCGTCGAGATCGGGCGAGCCGACCGGCGGCAGCGTCTGATCGTCACGGTTCGAGGTGCTGACGACGAGCGAGGCGGTGGCCGGGAGCCGATTTGCCGAGGCCAGATGCGTGTCGTAGGTGGCGTTCAGCCGGATTGCCTGGACCTGATTCTTCGTCGCGCCGGGGTCGCTGATCGCCAGCTTGTTGTCGTTCGACAGCAGATCGTAGCCGACGAGCAGGTTCGGCAGGCCGATGCCGGGAAAAAGCGAGAGTTGGACGCGGTATGCGGTCCGGTCGGTGGTCGCGTTTTTCTGGTCGAGCAGGTTGTCGTGCAGCAGATCGAGCCCGACCGAGAGGAAGGCGCGGTTGTTCAGCAGCCGGAGCCGGTCCGAGAGCGTGATCCCGGCCACGTCCTGCACCAGAAACGGGTTGCCGAAGGTCGTGTACGACGGACCGCGATAGGTGTGGCCGACCGCCGCCGTGTTCGGCCCGAGCGTCAGTTCGAGCTTCGTCTCGGCCGCCGACGAGCCGAACCGGGTTGGGTCGCCCGGCACGAGTTGGCTGTTGACGTGCAGCAGATACTTCTCCACGTTGTCGAGCGTGGTGATCGACGAGATCGCGTCGTTCAGCTTGGCCCGAGCCGACGAATCGAGCGGGACGCCGTTCACATCTCGGTTGAACAGGCTGAACGCGGCTTCGTGGGTGAAGACCAGCCGCCGACCGATCAGCCGGAAGCGGATGTCCTCGCCCAAGACGAAGTTCTCCTGCTGCTCGCGCTCGCTCGGCAGGATGAAGTTGCCGGGATTGCCCCGGTCGGTTGCCTTCAGCATCGTGAGGCCGATCTGGCCGGTCTCGCCGCGACCAATCGTCGGCCGGACGGCCAGCATCCGCTGCTCGTAGGTGCCGGGCCGGTAGAACTGGTAGCCAGCGAAGGTGCCGGTGATCGGGTCGAGTTCCGTCAGCGACCGCTGCCCGGTCGGCAGCGTTCCGGCGGCTCGACGGGCGGCGTAGGTGGCTGAATCGAGTCGCTCGCCGATCTGCTCGTCGATGGCCCGGTTGCTCTGGCCCGTCGCGATGTCGAGCCCGAACGAGCCGGCGCGGAGGTTGGCTTGGACGCCACGCATCCGGGGACCGTTGACGACCAGCGGCGAGAAGGCCGGAAACACGTCGCCCACCTCGATCTGCGTCCCGCGACCCCAGCCCAACCGGCCGACGAAGCGATTCTGCGGCTGCAACGCCGGGTCGTCCTCGGTCGTGACGTAGATCTGCGCGCCGTAGCGGAGCAACCCGTAGCGTCCCTCGCCGGTGGCCGAGAGCCGGTCGAGCGTCCGGCTGCCGCGCTCCAACTCCTCCCGACGCAGTTCGTTCGAGAGCGTCACGCCGTAGCTGCGCTGCGGTCCGCCGACGCCGAGCGTTGCCGGGACGACGAACGTCCACACCACCGCGCCGCCATCGGCACCGCCGACGGTCAGTCGAACCTCGTGGCGACCGGGCCGAAGCGCCTTCTCGGGCGTATGGACGACGAGATCGGCCGTCACCAGCGCTTTGGCGGTCACGTCGCGACCGTCGAGTTCGAGCCGGACCTCGGCAGGATCGATCTCGCGACCGAACCGGTAGTACGAGGCCGAGATGACGACATCGCCCGAGGCGACCGTCTCGCCAGCTTGGGGCGAGAGAACGATGAACCGCTCGTCGGTCGGTGCTGGCGTGACGGGCACGGTCAACGGCGTCCGCTCGGGCTGGGCGGTTGGGTAGGTCGCCAGCGCCCCGCCGGGCAGCGTCGCCCGGACGAAGTACTCGAACGACGGCGGCGCGACCAGCGCTTCCGGCAGCCGGGCAACGAAGGCGCCGCCCTGGTTGGTCGCTTCGACCTCGGTGAACGTCCGCTCGCCGAACGGCCGGACGGCGACGATCACGCGACCGAGCGCGCTGCCTGTCCGGCTGGAGACGCGAATCTCGACGGGCTCGCCCTGCGCGGCGCTCGCTGGCGCCTGCACGTCGAGTGCGTCGGGGGTCTGGGCCGAGCCGATGCCCGTCCAGCAGAGCAACAGCAGCAGGCCGATCAGCAGGCGGGTGACTCGGCGGGCCGCGCGGTGCGGGGAGAAAAGACGCATGGTCGGGGCGTGAGATCGACCGCTCGAACGGACTCGGGCAGGGTTGGGGGGAACCTTGTCAGGAAAGGGGTTTACGGCGTCTGCAACTCGCGGTACTCGACCTCGATGGCACGCTTCTGACCCTGCCGTGTGAGGTACTCGATCCGCAGCTTGCGGATCGGACCGCTGGTGCCACCGCGCTGCTCGCCGCTGGCCGAGAGCGGCAGGGCGCGTCGGGCGTCAGTCAGTTCGACCGGCGTCGCCGGGCGCTTGGCGATGGAGCCGTCGGCATTGACGAACGACACCTCGCCAGCTGAAACGGTCACGGTCTGGTCGGAGGTCGTGCTGCGGTGCTCGGCCACGCCTTCCAAGATCAGCAACTCGCGGTCGGTGAAGAACCCGCTCGTTCCGCGAATCGAGGCGACCGAGGTCGGCGAGCCGAACGTCAGCCGCTCATTGGGGCGCTGCTTGCCGGCGAGAAACCCGACCGCACCCTGGGTGACCGAAATCGTCTTCTCTTCGACGCCGCCCTTTTCGTCGTCGGCCACCGTCAGCCGCGTGTTCGGGTTGAGCCGGATGACCGTTCCGTCTTTCAGCGTCAGCGCCGCACGGGCATCGTCGCCGCGAGTCTCGACCTGGTCGCCGGTGTAAACGGGCACGCCGACTTTGGCCGTCAGCCAGCGGGTGGTCGTGGCTGGCAGGTGGCGCACGTCGTTGCGGACCCGCTGGACCGAGCCGACCAACCGGCCGGTCGGCGGCACCGGACCGGGTCCGCCGCTGACAAGCAGCGAGAGCGAAAAGGCTAAACCGAGCAGCGTCATGGGGCAACCTCGTGGATGCTGAGGATCTGGATCTCACCGGCTGCGGCCCGGCGGTACAGCTCGCGCAGCGCGGCTGGCGTCGTTTCGGTTCCGTCGATCTGCCCGCCGACCGGTGTCAGCGGCAACAGCGGGTCGATCTGTCCGGCGAAGTCTTCGCCGAGCAGCGTCTCAAGCCCGCCGATGATCGTCGTCGGCGAGTCGTCCGGGTTGAGGTCGGACTGGATCGCGGTGGCGTTGGTGGCGACGGTGAAGCCGTAGATCGGGGCGCGAATGGTTTCCTGCCCAATCGGACCAGAGGCCGCAAGCGTTGCCTCGACCGTCCACAGATACGAGCGACCGGGGATGAGCGGCCGGACGTTCGGACCGGAAGCCGGATACTGAAAGGTGAACCCGCGAATGTCGGCGATGTCGAGGTTGGGGACGTTCTGCGCCACCTGTTGCGGCGAGCGCTGCCCGTCGATCACCTCGAACACCCGCACCCGGTAGCCGCGACCGGCCGGATCGCCTTCCCAGACAAACGTCGGCAGCGTCGTCGGGACGATGGCCGTCGGGCTGAGCGCAAGGGTCGCCGGCTCGCCCGGACTGACCAGCGTCAGCACCGACGACGGCTGGTCGATGATCAGCGTCAGCGTCTCGCTCTGCACAGTAACCCTGTTCGCCAGCAGCGCAACGGTGAACTTATAGGTGCCGGCCGGGAGCGTCCCGGTGCCGAGCGTCCGGTTCTGTAGGTCGTCGAACTCGGTATCCGATGAGCCGCCGAGCCGGGTGCCATCCGGCAGCGGGCGACCGGTTTCGCCGAACTCCTGGTTCGTGATCCGCACGACCGGACGCGAGAGCGGGATCGGGTCGGTCAGCGCCGTCACGACTCGGTCGTAGCGGCGTCCGCCTGCTTCGGCATCGACTTGCAAGCGGAGTTGGACCCGTGGGGCCGATGGGCCGCCGCCGGACAGCACGAGCTGAAACAGCGGTCGGGCGGCGGCGCCGAGCACGAGATCAGCCAGATAGACCCGTTGCAGGTGGACTTCCTGACCACCCGAGCCGAGCAGGAAGCGGGCGTCGGTCAGGCTGACCGCCTGGGCGGCACCCGAACGGGGCAGCAAGAGGACAAGCAGGAACAGCACGGGAACTAAGCGGCGCATGGCGGTCTCCGTCGGGGTCTCAACAGCCAACAGGGGGGCAAGATACAGCAACGGCGACCGGAATGCACCCGGTCGCCGCAAAGACAAAGGAACAAAGTTGTTAACCGTCACACTGGCACAGGTCAGAAATTGAGCACGTCGTTGAAGATGACGAACCCCATGAACAACAGCAGCAGCGCCATTCCGGCCTGTTGCAGCCGCATCTTGACCGTCAGCGGCATCTCGCGACCGGCGATGCCTTCATAGACGAGGAACGCCAAGTGGCCGCCGTCGAGCGCCGGAATCGGCAAGATGTTCATCATCGCGAGGCTGACCGAGAGCCAAGCGACGAGCGTGAAAAACGGTCCCGCGCCCGCCGCTCCGGCCTTGCCAGCGCTCTTGGCGATCATGATCGGTCCGCCCAACCCGCGCCGCACGTCTTCCTGACCGGCGAACGCCTTCTTGAAGAACCGGCCGGTCAGCGCCGCCACGTTCCACGTTCCGACGAACCCCTGCTTGATCGAGCCGACGAAGCCGTAGCGCTCATACTCGACCGGCAGCGTGCCGCCGAGCAGTTGAATCCCGATCAGGCTGTCGGCCGGGACCGTTAGGGTCGCCGTCTTGACCGCGCCGTCGTGGCTCCACGAAACGGGAATCGACTGGCCGGCGTGGCCGCTGACGAGCGGTTTGATGTCTTGCAGGTAGCGCACCGGCGTCCCGGCGATGGCGATGATCGAGTCGCCCGGCGCGATGCCCGCTTTTGCCGCTGCCCGTCCGCCCGTCACGTCGCCGACGATGGGCGTTTGCAGCGGCAGGAAGCCGAAGAACCCTTCTTCTTTGGTCAACTCCGACAGGATGCCGTCCGGCGCCTTCAGCGTAAGTGGCTGACCGTCGCGCTCGACCGTGTAGGCCAGCGACGGCGACGTGAGCAGCTCGGGGTCGGTGATTTCTTCATAGTATGACAGCGGCTGACCGTTGGCGGCGGTGAAGCGGTCGCCGGTGCGGAGCCCCATCTTCTCGGCCAGCGAGCCGGGCGCGACCCAGACGCCGCCCATCGCGGCCAGCGGGTGGCGTTCCTTGCCGCGAATCCCGGCCAGCAGCGCGAAGATGACGACGGCCAAGATCAGGTTCATGATCACGCCAGCGGTGATGACGATCATCCGCTGCCAGACCGGCTTGGCCCGGTACTCCCACGGCTCGGGCGGTCCGCTCAGTTCGTCGGTGTCCATCGACTCGTCGATCATCCCGGCGATCTTGACGTAGCCGCCGAGCGGCAGCGCCGAGATGCGGTAGTCGGTCCGGTCGCCCAGTTTCTCGGCCACCCCGTCGCGCAGCTTGCCGAGCGTCAGCCCATTCACGCCGTTGTAGCCGACGACGCGCGGGCCGAAGCCGAGGGCGAACACATCTGCTCGCATCCCGAACGTTTTGGCCGCGACGAAGTGGCCGAGTTCGTGGATGAAGACGAGGATGCCGAGGGCCAGAATGAAGAAAAACAGCGTGCTCAGAATCGACAGGATCACGGTACAGAGTCCCGAAAGGTGACATCAACGGAGGCGGACTGCCCCCCGCGCTTCAAATCGCTTGCCGCGCCGCCGCTATCCGACGAGCGTGACCTGGACGGGCCAGTTGGCGAAGACCATCCGGTAGCGGGCTTTGAGCCAAGTGCGGACCTCCGTCACCTGCTTGGGCGTGGCCCGAACCCGAATCATCATCCGGTCGTGGATCACGCCGGGCGCGAGTTGCTGGCAGTCGATCTGCGCCTCGCGCATGATCTGGCCGAGTTGCAGCGTCGCCAAGCCGCACGCCACGACCGCGTGAAACGCATACGGGTTCATCACCGACACCACCCGCCGGTCGCGGATCAGCTCGCCCTCGAACGGGGCGGCGCCCAAATGCAGCGTCTCGTCGCCTGTTAGGGTGACTTCGCACAGCGGCGCGCAGATCTCGCTCTGGACAAACTCGGCGACCGTCGCTGGCGTGAAGGCCGGGCGCAGATCGTTCCGCGCCCAGACGAGCCGGATCGGGTGGGCGAGCAGCGTCACCACATCGGGCGGCTGCGGGAAGCGGAGGAACCCGGTCGTCAGGTGCTCGGTGCAGAATGCCGCGAGCGCCCGAAAGCCGACCGAATCGACCGTCGCATAAAGCGTCGGCCGCCGGTCGAGTCCGGTGAAGACAATCCGCCCGTCCGGCTCAGGCGCCGGCTGCGTCGCTTCGTCCCACTCACTCATGGCGCATCACAGGTCTGTTTTGCGGCTGATCGGGCCGGGGCGGAAGATAGGGGCGAGCGCGTATCTTCTTTCGTGTCTGAACCATCCATCCTGGAAACCAAAAGATGAACCCCACTCTGCCGCCCATGCCGGTCGAAGCGCTCTCGGAGATCGGCGACCTGCCCCTCTTCGTGCTGTTTCAGGATCTCGTGGTGGAGGACGAGTGGGACGAGGGTTCCCCGATCCTGTCGTTCTCCGCTGCGCTGGCTCATCCCGATTTCGAGCGACTGGAAGATACGGTGCCTCGGCCCGTCCTGCCTACAGATCCCCAGTTGCTGACCGCGCTCGGAGAAACATCGCGGGCCGAGGACTGGACCGACGACTCGGGTGCGTTCGATCCGACTGCTGCGTGCTTCACGATTCGCCCCGAGCATCCGGCCGAGTCGCCCACCGACGCCGAGGCCTTCGGCACGTCGTGGCAACTGATCTGGCTCTGTTCCCCGGACCGGCAGCGGATCGTGGCGGCACTGCTGGAGACTCTGGATCGGAATCAGATCGGCAATACCGGACCCATCGGCGTATCCACCCTCCTGGGCCTGTGGCAAGATCATCTCGATCTGATTCGCTACCATCCCCCGCTGCCGCCTCAACTCGCAACGAGCTGGTGGCCGCTATTTGTCGATGAACTCATGGCTCAGGTCAACCTCCGTCCCGACGCGCCGACGCCGGAGGCTTGGGACGAGGTGGATCGTTACCTCTGACTGCCTTGTATCCGCTCCGAAACTTTTTCGCTGTGGTGCCGTTTAGACCCGACCGGCGCCGAGCTATCGCTATTCCCGTGATGCGCTCGTCAGTGCCTGATTGGAGGAATGCTGTCCTAATTGGAGCCGACTATGCTTCCCATGCAGCCGCTCATCGAATCGGCCCACCGGGTCGGCACCTATTGGGTCGGCCCATACCAGGCGGATCTTCTGGACTGCATCATTTCTGAAGGCGACATTGATTATCAATACGCCCTCGTGGTGAAGGATGCGGAAGACATCCCGCTCCTGATTGTGACGTCGGAATATCCCTACACAGGTTTCCCTGGGGACAGCGGGCTGACCTTCTTTGGTGCCTTCCATCCGGAAGGCCATCACAACTTCGGGCCAGATGAATTCAAAAACTCGAGTGAGTTTCTTGATCGTGCGTTGATAAAGGCCGCAGAACTGCTCTCCAAATACGGGCGGCGCTTCTCCATACAGGCTGCTCTTCTCCGGCGCTTGAGGGAGGTTGACTTCGAAGTACCCCCTTCTTCTCCGCCTCTTCAACCTCAACCAAAGGGTCACACCATGCAACCAATCGAGCAACTGCTGCGAGACGCCATCGTCGATGTCGCCAAGCGGGAAGACGACGAACTCCTCGATATGGGGGTTGAGTCCGGCATCTTTTTCATGCCGGAACTGGCCTTCGCCTATCAGGTCGGCAAGAGCCTTGTCCAATCGGGCGAGGAAATCAAGTGGAATCGAGAACAGTCCCTCGCTCCAGGCGGCATTACGGATCTGATTCTGGATGTGCCAGGCGATGACCGCAGGATCGCCATCGAGTTCAAGGTGTGCTCGGATCAGGATGGGTTTTCAAACGACTTCACCAAGCTGCGTGCGCTGAATCCGGACCGGTACCGATGCTTCTTCTGTGCGCTGATCGATGTCTTCAAGCAAGACGCATCGGGCGATGGTCGTGTGACCTTGCTCTCGAACGAATGCGATCAGCAGCACCTCCGGCAGATCGGCGAATTGGTCTTCCTGCCGTCTCGACAAGTGGGGCGTTACGTGACACCGGTCCACTGTCTGGTCGGGCTTTGGGAAGTGCTCTGAAGCGAGGCAGCGTCGGGGGAAACACAGGAGCGCCGGGGCGAACACGATGGTCAGCCCCGACGCTTTCCGTTTTGTCAACCCTCACTCGACCGTCACGCTCTTGGCGAGGTTGCGCGGCTGGTCCACGTTGCAGTCGCGCAGGACGGCGATGTGGTAGGCGAGCAGTTGCAGCGGGATCGAGGTCAGCATCGGCGTGAGGAAGTCCATCACCGGCGGGATCTTGATGGTGAACTCCGCCAACCCGTCGATCTCGGTGTCGCCCTCGGTCGCGATGGCGATGACGCGGCCCTTGCGCGCCCGGACCTCCTCGATGTTCGAGACGATCTTGCCGTAGGCGTTGTCTCGGGTGGCGATGACGACGACCGGCATGTGCTCGTCGATCAGCGCAATCGGCCCGTGCTTCATCTCGGCCGCTGGGTAGCCCTCGGCGTGGATGTACGAGATTTCTTTCAGCTTCAGCGCGCCTTCAAGGGCAACCGGGAAGTTGTAGCCGCGACCCAAATAGAGGAAGTTCGTCGAATCCTTGAAGATCTCGGCGATGATCTTGATCTCGTCGTTCAGCTTCAAAATCTGCCGAATCTTCTCCGGCACGGCCAGCAGTTCGGCCGCCAGAATCTTGCTCTCCGAGTACGGCAGCATCCGCAGCCGACCGAGCAGAATCGCGATCAGCGACAGCACCGTCACCTGCGCGGTGAACGCTTTGGTCGAGGCGACGCCGATCTCGGGTCCGGCGTGGGTATAGACGCCGCAATCCGTCTCACGTGCGATGGTCGAGCCGACCACGTTGCAGATGCCGAGCACCAACGCGCCCTTGCTCTTGGCTTCCCGCACGGCGGCCAGCGTGTCGGCGGTTTCGCCCGATTGCGAGATGACGATTACGACATCGTCGGGCCGGATGATCGGGTTGCGGTAGCGGAACTCGCTGGCGTACTCGACCTCGACCGGAACCTTTGCCAAATCCTCGATCAGATACTCACCGACGAGCGCCGCGTGCCACGACGTCCCGCAGGCGGCGATGATGATCCGCTTGGCGTTCTGCAACTGCGGCAGCACGGCCGCGAGTCCGCCCAATTGAACCTTGCCCGTGTTCGGGTCGATCCGGCCGCGCATCGAGTTGAAGATCGCGTCGGGCTGCTCGTGGATCTCCTTCAACATGAAGTGATCGAAGCCGCCCTTCTCGATCTGCTCGATGTCGAACGATAGCTCCTCGACCGCTTTCGGCAGCGTCAGGAACGTGTCGATGGCCTTGACCGTGTAGCCTTCGCGGCGGATGGTGGCGATCTCGCCGTCTTCCAGATAGACCGCGTTCCGGGTGTACGAGACGATGGCGGAAGCGTCGGAGGCCAAATAATACTCGCCGTCGCCGATGCCCAAGATCAGCGGCGAGCCTTTGCGCGCGGCGATGAGCAGGTTCGGATCGGATTGCGACAGCACCGCCAGCCCGTAGGTGCCGACGACCTGTTTCAGCGCCAACCGAACCGCCGTCTCAAGGTCGTAGCCGCCGCCGGCCTGCACTTCCTCGATCAAGTGCGCCAGCACTTCCGTATCGGTCGCCGAGCGGAACGTGTGCCCTTTCCGCTCGAGCTCGAGCTTGATCGAGCCGTAGTTCTCGATGATCCCGTTGTGGATCACGACGATGTCGCCGTTGCCGGAAGCGTGCGGGTGCGCGTTGACATCCGACGGCTCACCGTGGGTCGCCCAGCGCGTGTGGCCGATGCCGATGGTGCCATGAACGGCGTCCGAAAGGACGGCTTGCAGGTTCTGCACCTTGCCCTTCTTCTTCCGCACGAGCATTGTCCCGGCCGAGTCGATCACCGCAACGCCGGCCGAATCATAGCCCCGATACTCCAGCCGACAGAGTCCGTCAATCAAGATGGGCGCCGCCTCACGGCCGCCGATGTAACCGACGATACCACACATAAGCGAGTCCTGAGCTGGAGGGTCGAGAAGCAGAAAACGTGAATTTCGGACGCTGACAGGCAGTCGCCGTGCCGATCAGCGGCGGCGGGTGAAGCGAACGTGGAGCAACCGCAGGTAGCCGAAGCGGGAGAGAAGCTGCGCCGTCCACCGCTCGAACCCCTCGGGCGGCGCGGCGCCGGTGACGGTCGCCCGCAAGCCGTTGCGCTGCTGCTCGACCGTGCAACCGGTCACGACGCCGGGGAACTCGTCTTGGACGGCTTCGAGCACTTGATCTTCGAGGAACCGGGCCGTCTCAGCCGTCGTCACGGCGAGCGTCAGGCCGCGACGTTTGGCGGTTCGCGTCTGCGATGCGGCAAGCGGGATCAACTCCGGCGGCGTCGGGCCGGGTGTCAGAATCTCGACGAACACCGTCTCGCCGTAGCGCCGCGCCCGCACGTCATCGACAACGATGTCGGCCTTCATCAGTGCCGCCGAGAGCAGCGATTCGATGTCGCGAGGCGCCATCTCCGGCCCGTAGCCGGTCGGGGTTGCCGTCACGCGGCGGCGACGGTGTCGGTTGCGAGCGAGTCGCTGTCCTGCGAGACGGCCCGAGGGTTCATCTGGATCGACCGGCCGATGGCTCGGGCGATGATCTGAATCTGGTCCATCAGCGTCATGTACATGTCCGGCAAGAGCGCCTGCGGCCCGTCGCTCTTGGCCTTCTCGGGCTGGTGGTGGACCTCAACCATGATCCCGTCGGCCCCGGCGGCGACGGCGGCGCGGGCCATCGGCGTGACCTTGTCGCGCAGCCCGGTGGCGTGGCTCGGGTCGGCGATGATCGGCAGGTGGCTCAGCTTGTGGACGACCGGAATCGCGCTCAGGTCCATCGTGTTGCGCGTCGCCGTCTCGAACGTCCTGATCCCCCGTTCGCAGAGCATGACCTGATAATTCCCGCCCGAGAGGATGTACTCGGCCGACATCAGCAACTCCTCGATGGTCGCCGAGAGGCCGCGCTTGAGCATCACCGGGACGCCGCACTTGCCCAAATCTTTCAGCAGCGCGAAGTTCTGCATGTTGCGCGCGCCGATCTGGACAATATCGGCGTAGCGGCCGACGAGATCGATCTGCGACGAGTCCATCACTTCCGTAATAACGAGCATCCCGTAGGCATCGGCCGCTTGGCGCATCAGCTTCAGCCCTTCCTCGCCCATCCCCTGAAACGCGTACGGGCTCGAGCGCGGCTTGAACGCGCCGCCGCGCAGGATCGTCGCGCCGCCACGGGCGCAGACCTCGGCCAGCGTGAAGATCTGCTCCTCGCTCTCAACCGAACACGGGCCGCTCATGATGACGACCTCGTCGCCGCCGATGGTCACGTCCTTGATTCGATAGACCGAGCCTTCCGGCCGGAACGAGCGACTCGCCAGCTTATACGGCGTCGAGACGCGGTACACCTCGGATACATGCGGCAGCAACTGAATCTCGCGACTGTCGAAATCGGGTCGCACGCCGATGGCGCCGAGCACCGTTTGCTGGACGCCGCTGGAGCGGTGAACCGCGAAGCCGAACTCGTCGAGCTTGCCGATGACGGCTTCGATGGCGCTCTCAGAGGCGCCCGCTTCCATGATGATGACCATAGAGATCCGGGGACGAAAAGCCGAAGATGAACGGGGAGAGGGGCAACAGGCCAGGGCCGTCGCGCGAAAGTTACGCCTAAAGCCGGAGCCGGTTCGGGTCGAAAGCGGCGACCCAGTGACCGGTTGCGGGCTGACTTGACAACCCGCGCCGCTGGTCGCTATCTTTGCGGCTCGATCTGCACGGTGCGGCCCACACGGAGGGGTGCCAGAGTGGTCGATCGGGACGGTCTCGAAAACCGTTGCGCCGCAAGGTGCCGTGGGTTCGAATCCCACCCCCTCCGCAAGAAAACAGGCTCCCCGGTTACGCCGGTGGAGCCTGTTTTCGTTTTCGGGCGGTTAGCGGCCGGGTCCGGTCTGCCGACTGTAATCGGCGGGCAAGACGAACAGCGCGGCGGGCGGCGGCGTCTTGCCGAGTTTCGTCACAACCCACTCGGAGCGGACGGCCGAGCCGACGTAGGTCGTCGCCTGGAGCGGCATCCCGGCCACGCCGCCGAGCGCGCCGAGTTCGGGCACGGCTTGAGCTACCGGCCCGTAGCGACCAACGAGTCCGCCGAGCACATCGCCGAGCGCCGACGTGACCCAGACTTCGGAGCGACCGTCGCCCCGGCTGAGCGTCACCTGTTCGGTCGGATAGCCGAGCACGCGGCCGGTCTTGCCCGGTCGCTCGACCCGGATCGGGCGGTCTTTCTGCCGACCCGGCAGCTCGCCACGCAGCCGACCGAGCAACCCCTGCATTTGATCGAACGTCAGCGTCGAGACGGTTTTCGCCCGGCGGTTGACCAGATGAACCCGCCGCTCGCCCGGCACGATCAGCGTGTAGCTGTCCGTCCCGCTGCCGGTGTCGCCGTCGTAGCGCAACTGGTCGCCCCGGACCGAGAGCCGAACGGTGCGGGTCTGCGGGGGCGCAACCGGGCGCGCGGCTCGACCGGCGTGGGCGGCTTGTTCGTTTCGCAGATCCTCGATGTCGGCCTCGAGCAGCGTGATGTCTCGGGCGATGCTCGACCGGTCGGCCGGTCGGGCTCGGGTCAACTCGCTCCGCAGCGCGGCCAGATCGGCTTCCTTCGCCGACAGCGCGTCGCCGCTCGGCGCACCGGCCGGATACGTGGTCAGCCGCAGCTCAATCGTCCCCTCGAACGGGTCGGTCTGCGCGTGCGCCGCCGGGGCGGCAAACAGCAACAGCGCCGCGATTAGGGCGAGGGCGACAGAGCGGAGCGGTGACAGCATGGGGCGTGGGGCGGTGGACAGCGAGAGCGGGCGGGGAACCCGGCACCGGACGATCCGGTGGACCGGCCGCCTTGCCACCATCGTGCCGAGCCTCGCCGGCGCGGCGGCCGATCCGGTTCTGGCCTTGCCGGGTGGATGGTGGATTTCCGCCACGAGCGGGGGATTCTGCCGCACCCGCCGACGTGGCCCGATCCGCCTCCGTTGTGCGATGCAACGGCTCAAACGGGGACAGACGTAAGCCCGAACGATTCAAGTCGTGGATGAAGGGCGAAAATCCCCGATTCATCCCCGCTTTGGTGCCCCGATAAACCGGCTGGCTTAGGTTTTGTCGGCAGGGGCTGCCGCCGGGTTCGGGTTGCCGGCCCGAGCCTGCGCCGTTCGTCTCGACCGGTGTCGCCTCCAGACCGCAGTTCGCGGTGGGCTTCCCGACCCCTGATCTCGCTGCCGTTTCCCCCGGTGGCATCGCTTCGACACTCCCCTTTTCTTTCTCGGCTCACAGGAGCGCGCTCGACATGGCCTTCACGGGTA
>JBBSVG010000002.1:0-17637 GCA_038233775.1 Bacteroidota bacterium
ATGTGGCCCGAAGACGTGCGCGAATACTTCGGCGACGGCGACGAATGCCACATGGCCTACCACTTTCCGCTGATGCCGCGGATGTACATGGCCATCGCCCAGGAAGACCGCCACCCGGTGGTCGAGATCCTGGCGCAAACCCCCGAGATCCCGGCCAACTGCCAGTGGGCGATCTTTCTGCGGAACCACGACGAGCTGACGCTCGAGATGGTCACCGATGAGGAACGCGACGCGATGTACCGCACCTACGCGGCCGACACGAGAGCCCGAATCAACGTCGGCATTCGGCGCCGACTCGCACCGCTGCTCGACAATGACCGACGCCGGATCGAGCTGCTCCACGGGCTGCTCTGCTCGTTGCCCGGCACGCCGGTGCTGTATTACGGCGACGAGATCGGGATGGGCGACAACATCTATTTGGGCGACCGAAACGGTGTCCGCACGCCGATGCAGTGGAACGCCGACCGGAACGCCGGGTTCAGCCGGGCCAACCCGCAGAGCCTGTTTCTGCCGGTCATCACCGATCCCGCTTACCACTATGAAACGGTCAACGTCGAGATCCAGCAAGCCAACCCGAACTCGTTTCTCTCTTGGACCCGGCAACTCATCACGCTGCGCCGTCGCCACCCGGCCTTCGGTCGCGGGACGATGGAGGTGCTGCACCCGCGCAACCCGGCCGTGCTGGCCTACATTCGCCGAACCGACAGCGAGACGCTGCTCGTCGTCGCCAACCTGAGCCGCGCGGTCCAATCGGTTGAACTCGACCTCTCAGCCGAGCGCGGCACGGTCCCGGTCGAACTGTTCGGCCGGAGCGCGTTCCCGCCGGTGACCGAGGTGCCGTACCCGCTGACGCTCGGGCCGCACGCTTTCTACTGGTTCGCCCTGACGCCCGCGCCGCAGACCACCGCGCCACAGAGCATGACCGGCGACGGGCTACCGGCGCTCGGCGTGCCGGGCGAGTGGACGAGCGCGTTCCACGGTCAGGTCCGAGGGCAACTCGAGTCGATTCTGGCCGAGTATCTCGACGATCAGCCGTGGGCCACCGCCGGGCTGTCGGGCAAGATCGACCGGGCGACGATTCTCGACACGCTCGCCCTGCCGACCGCCGGACCGACCGCGTACCTCGCCATCGTCCGGCTCGACTGGCCCGCCGGTCGCGGCTCGGCCACGGTCGCGCTGCCGCTGGCGTTCGCCCCGGCCGAGTCCGCCGAGCCACAGATGCCGTGGCCGCCGACCGGCGCCATCGCCCGGCTGCGAGAAGGACACCACGGGATCGACGGCGTTCTGCACGACGGGATGGGCGATCCGGCCGTCGCTGCCGGGGTGCTCGAGTTGGTCCGGCGCCATTATCATCTGAAAGACGGCGGCGGCGAACTCGTCGCCTTGACCGATGGACCGACGCTGCCGCCGGTTACAGCCGCCCCGGCCGACGCCGCGCCGAGCGTGCCCGTCGTTTCGGAGCGCGGCGTGCGGGTCGATTACGGCGACCGGTTCCGGCTCCATCTCTACGGCCGGATCGAGCCCGGCATCCACCCCGATGTCGAGCTGCGCGCCGCTCTGTCGGGCCGTTTCGCTGGACTCGAACCGTCGCTCGGTCGGGTCGAATATCGCGACGAACAGGGCGGCTGCTCGGTGGTCGGGCTGCTCGCCCCGCTGCCGCCCGAGCCGGTCGAGCCGCTCGCCGACCGGTTCGACCGGTTCATCGGCTCGTTCCTCAATGATGTCTCGGACCGCCCGGTGCCGACCGAACCGACCGGTTGGCAGAGCCCGCCGCCGGACGAGATGGTTGCGTTGCTGGTCGAGGACCGGGCCGCCGGTTCGGCGCTCGGGACGTTCACCGCGCTCCTTCAACTCGCGCTCGCGTCGGTGCCGGACGACCCGGCGTTCGCGCCGGAGCGGTTCTCGACGCTCTATCAGCGCTCGCTCTACCAAGCGATGCGGAACCAGACCGCGACCGCGTTCGCCCGGCTGCGCGACCGGACGGCGACGCTCTCGCCCGAGCTTCGCCAGCGGGCTGAAGCCGTCAGCAAACTCGAACAGACGGCGACGGCGCGGTTCAGCCAACTCGCCCCCGGCGCGGCCGGTGCGCTCGACGCCGGGCGGATTCGCTCGCACGGCGCGTATGGTTTGTCAGCCGTCGAGTGCGACGAGTCCGGCCGATTGTGGCTAATGAGCGCCGTCGGCGACCCGGCCCGACCGCTGAGCGAGCGGCGGATCAAACGCTCGCCGCTGCGCGATGTGGCCGGCGTGCTCGTCGATCTGCTCCGCGTCGGCCTGCGCCGGGCCGACAGCGCCGAAACGCGGACGTGGGCCGTTTCGTGGGCGCGCTGGGTCGGCGCCGCCGTGCTCGAACCGTGGCTGGCCGGGCTGCAACCGACCGGGCTGATCCCGACCGATTCGGCCGCCTTCCGCACGCTGCTCGACGCCTATGTGCTCGAACGGGCCATCGCCACGCTCGACCGGGACGCAGGTTCGACCGCCGAATCGACCGGCGATCTCGCCGTCGCGCTCGGCCTGATCGAGTATCTGCTGAACAGCCCGGAGGCGAGCCGATGACGGGCGAATCAAAGCGACCCGGCGCGACGCCGCACCCGGACGGCAGCGCGACGTTTCGCGTCTGGGCGCCGAAGCTTGAGACGATCTCACTGCACTTGCTCGAACCGACCGACCGGCTCATTGGGCTCGAAGCGCTCGGCAGCGGCTGGTTCGAGTCGGACGTGCCCGAGGTGCCGGTCGGCAGTCGCTATAAATATCGCTTCCCGAGCGGCGACGAGTGGCCCGATCCCGCCTCGTCGAGCCAACCCGACGGCGTCCACGGTCCGAGCGAGGTCACGGCGGCGGCATTCGACTGGAGCGACGGCGGCTGGCGCGGGCCGCGAATGCGCGATCTGGTGCTCTACGAACTGCACGTCGGGACATTCACGACGCTCGGCAGCTTCGACGCCATCATCTCGCACTTGGACGATCTGCGCGAACTCGGCGTGACGGCGGTCGAACTGATGCCGGTATCGCCGTTTCCCGGCCGGCGCAATTGGGGCTACGATGGCGTTTATCCGTTCGGCGTCCACGAGGCGTACGGTGGACCCGACGGGCTGAAGCGGTTGGTCGATGCGTGCCACGCGGCCGGACTGGCGGTCGTGCTGGATGTCGTTTATAATCACCTCGGTCCCGAGGGCAACTATTTGGGACTCTACGGACCATTCTTCACCGACCGCTACCGAACCGGCTGGGGCGAGGCGGTCAACGTCGATGGACCGGGCGCCGACGGTGTGCGCGGGTTTTTCATCGACAGCGCCCGACGCTGGGTCGGCGAGTTTCATATCGACGGGTTGCGGCTCGACGCGGTTCACGCGATCATCGACACGTCGGCCGACCCGTTTCTGGCCGAGTTGACCCGAGCCGTCCACGACGAGGCCGAGCGACACGGCCGCCGCGCCGTCGTCATCGGCGAGAGCGACCTGAACGACGCCCGGCTGGTCCGCTCGCCGGAGATCGGCGGACTGGGCCTCGACGGCCAATGGGCCGACGATTTCCACCACGCGCTGCACGTCGCCTTAACCGGCGAATCGGACGGCTATTACGTCGATTACGCCGACGCGTCGGGTCGGTCGCCGCTCGACACGCTGGCGACGGCGCTGCGCGAACCGTTCGTCTATTCCGGCCAACGGTCCGCTTACCGCGAGCGGCGACACGGCAACTCGGCCCGTGGCCTGCCCGGCGAGCGGTTCGTCGTCGCTTCGCAGAACCACGACCAAGTCGGCAACCGCGCCCGAGGCGAGCGGCTGACGTGCCTCGTTCCGCCCGAGGCGCTTCGGGTTGCGGCGGCGGTGACTCTGTTTTCGCCGTATGTGCCGCTGCTGTTTATGGGCGAGGAATACGGCGAACCGGCCCCGTTTCAGTATTTCGTCTCGCACACCGACCCGGCGCTGGTCGAGGCGGTCCGCGCTGGCCGACGCAACGAGTTCGCCTCGTTCGGCTGGGCCGACGACGTGCCCGACCCGCAGGCCGAATCGACCTTCCGCGACTCGACGCTCGACCTCTCGCTGCGCGACGAGGAGCCGCACCGTTCGCTCTTGGCGTTCTACAAAACGGCGCTTCGGCTCCGCCGCGAGCATCCCGCGCTCGGCATCGGCGACCCGGCCGACGTGGACGTGACGGTATTCGAACCCGAACGCGTGCTCGTCGTCCGGCGACACAGCGAGACGCGGCAACTCGTCGTGATTCTCAGCTTCAACCCGGCGCCCGTCGAGGTCGCTGTGCCGCTGCCGACCGGTCGCTGGCACGGTGTTCTCAACGCCCATGCGACCGGCGCTGCGCCCCCCGAGGGGCCGTTTCTCGCCGATGGCCGACCGCTTTTGCTGCGGCTCGACCCGTTTTCTGTGCTTGTGCTCGACCGTTCTTAGTTCGCCTATCGAGCTTTGCCTTCATTGATCTGAACATCCATGCCCGAACGCTATATCTGCATCCACGGCCATTTTTATCAGCCGCCGCGCGAGAACCCGTGGACCGGTCGCGTCGAGCGGCAGCCGTCGGCCCATCCGTACCACGATTGGAACGAGCGGATCACCGACGAATCGTACCGCCCGAACGCCGCCAGCCCGATCCTCGGCCCCGGCGGTCGCGTTTCGCAACGGGTGAACAACTACGGTCACATCTCGTTCAACTTCGGTCCGACGCTGCTCTCGTGGCTCGAGACCGAGGCGCCCGACGTCCACGAATCGCTCGTTCAGGCCGATTTGGAGAGCCGCCGCCGCTTCGGCGGACACGGGTCGGCGCTGGCGCAAGCCTATCACCACACGATTCTGCCGCTCTCGAACGCCCGCGACAAGCGGACGGAACTCGTCTGGGGCATCGCCGACTTCACCCACCGGTTTGGTCGCCGACCCGAAGGGCTCTGGCTGGCGGAAACGGCGGTGGACATCGACACGCTCGAGCTGATGGCCGAACTCGGACTGAAGTTCACCCTCCTTTCGCCCTACCAAGCCCGTCGCGTTCGACCGCTCAATTCGGACGATACCGCTTGGCGTGATGCGACTGGCGGGAAGATCGACCCGAGTCGGGCGTACACGCAGAAGCTGCCGTCGGGCCGCGAGATCGCGCTGTTCTTCTACGATGGACCGATCTCGCAGGCCATCGCCTTCGAGCGGCTGCTCGACCGGGGCGAGGCGCTGGCCGGCCGCCTGCTCAGCGGTCTGCTCGGCGACGGTCGCGACGAAGCGAAACTCGTCCACATCGCCACCGACGGCGAAACCTACGGCCACCACCACCGGCATGGCGACATGGCGCTGGCCTACGCACTGCGCGAGATTGAGGCCGACGGACGGGCCAAACTGACCACTTACGGCCAGTTCCTCGCGCTGCACCCGCCGACGGCCGAGGTTGAGATTGCCGAGCGGACGGCATGGAGCTGCGCCCACGGCGTCGGTCGCTGGTCGGCCGACTGCGGCTGCGCGGCCGGTCGCGCCGGTTGGACGCAGGCCTGGCGGGGGCCACTTCGGGACGCACTCGACCGGTTGCGCGATTCGCTCCTGCCGCTGTTCGAATCCGACGCGGCCCAGTTGCTGATCGACCCGTGGGCCGCCCGAGACGGCTACATGGCGGTTCGGCTCGACCCTGAGCGGCGGATGACGGCGTTCCTCACCGATCACGCCCGCTGTCCGCTCTCGCCCGGCGACATCGCCCGCATCGTCACGCTGCTCGAGCTGCAACGCTATACCTTAATGATGTACACCTCATGCGGCTGGTTCTTCGACGAGGTGTCGGGGATTGAGACGCAGCAAATCTTGCAGTACGCCGGTCGGGCGATCCAGCTTGCCCGCGAGTTGTTCGCGGTCGATCTCGAATCCGCCTTTTTGCGCGATCTGGCGCTCGCCAAGAGCAACCTGCCGGAGCACGGCGACGCGGCGCAGGTCTATGAGCGGTTCGTGCTCGCAGCGATGGCGGCGACCGACGGCCTGCGCTCCGCCCGACCGTTTGCCCCACGTCGACGGGCCAGCGAGCGCTCGGCGCCTGCTGCCGGTCCGGTCGCTCCGAACGAGACCGGGGAGGTGGCCGCTTGAATGCATCAACCCACGATCTGAAGACAGCACTTATCGTCGCCGCCATCGCCCAGGAGATCACGGCGACCCGCCGCGTGCCGCCTGTAGCGACCTACCGCGTCCAGCTCAACCACACGTTCCGCTTCACCGACGCCCGGCATCTCGTCGGCTATTTGGACGCGCTCGGCGTCAGCGATCTGTACGTTTCGCCGGTGTTTCAGGCCCGACCCGGCTCGATGCACGGCTACGATATCACCGACCACCGGCGCCTCAACCCGGAACTCGGCTCGGCCGACGACTTCGACCGGCTGGCGGCGGCGCTGCGCGAGCGCGACATGGGGCTGGTGCTCGACATGGTGCCGAACCACATGGGCATCGGCGACCCGTCCAATAGTTGGTGGATGGACGTGCTCGAGAACGGTCCCGGCTCGCCCTACGCCGGTTATTTCGACATCGATTGGCAGCCGATCAACCCGGCGCTGGCGCACAAGGTGCTGCTGCCGATTCTGGACGATCAGTACGGCCGCGCCCTCGAAGCGGGCAAGCTGCGGCTCGCGTATGCCGACGGTGCGTTTCGGATCGAACTGCCCGGCGGCAACTGGCTGCCGGTCGCCCCCGGCACCTACGACCGCGTGCTTCAACGCGGCCTGCCCGATCTCGTCGCCGCGCTCGATCCTGACCACGAGGTGGTGATCGAGTACCAGAGCATCCTGACCGCCATCCACCACCTGCCGCCGCGCAACGACATGACCGCCGCCGATCTGGTCGAGCGGACGCGGGAAAAGGAAGTCATCAAGCGGCGGATTCGGACGCTGGCGGAGCGCGAACCGGCGACCATCGAAGCCATCGATCAAGCCGTCCGCTCGCTCAACGGGACAGTTGGTCAACCCGAATCGTTCGACGGGTTGGACGATCTGCTCAACGCGCAGCCGTACCGCCCGGCCTTCTGGCGCGTCGCCTCCGAGGAGATCAACTACCGCCGCTTCTTCGATATCAACGATTTAGCGGCGATTCGGGTTGAGCGGCCCGAGGTGTTCCAAGCGACCCACGGGTTGCTGTTCGATCTGTTAGGCGATGGCCGCGTAACGGGGCTGCGGATCGATCATCCCGACGGGCTGTGGAACCCGCCCGCCTATTTCCACTCGCTGCAACGCGACCACATCCTGCGGCAGGTCGCTGCTCGTCTGCCCGACGCTGACCCGGACGAGCTGGCCGACGCCATCGATGCGTGGTTCGGCGCCCAGGCCGAGCGACCCGATCTGGCGTACCCGAATCCGCCGCTCTACGTCGTCGCCGAGAAGATCCTGTCGCCAGGCGAGGCGATTCCGGAGAGCTGGGCCGTTCATGGGACGACCGGTTACGACGCGCTCGCCGCGCTCAACGGGCTGTTCGTCGATGGCCGCAACGAATCGGCTTTCACCGACCTTTACTGCGAATTCATCGGTCGGCGGACCGATTTCCACGGGCTGACGACCGACACGCGCGAGATGATCTTGCGCGTGTCGATGGCGAGCGAACTCAACGCGCTGGCCCACGGCCTCGACCGGCTCTCGGAGCGGAATCGGCACTATCGCGACTTCACGCTCAACGGCCTGACCGTCGCCATTCGCGAACTGCTGGCCTCGCTGCCGGCCTACCGGACCTATTTAACCGACCTGACGACTGGGCCGACCGAACAGGACATCGCCTGGATCGAGGCCGCCGTCGAGCAGGCCAAACAGCGCAACCCGCGCACGGCCGCGTCGCTGTTCGACTTCTTCGGCGACCTGTTGCTGCTGCGGAACATCGACGATTTCCCCGAGGCTGAGCGGGGCGAGGTGCTCGGCTTCATCATGAAGTTCCAGCAACTCTCGGGTCCGGTGATGGCGAAAGGGGTCGAGGACACGGCCTATTACACCTATCATCGGCTGACCTCGCTCAACGAAGTCGGCGGCGAGCCTGCCCGGTTCGGGACGACACCGACCGAGTTCCACGACGCCAACCGCCGTCGCGCCGAACGCTGGCCGCACTCGATGCTGACGCTTTCGACCCACGACACCAAGCGCAGCGCCGACGTGCGGGCGCGGCTGAACGGGCTGTCCGAACAATCCGGACCGTGGCGCGAGGCGCTGGCGTCGTGGCACGGGCTCAACGCCGGTCAACGCGACACCGTGGCCGGTCGCCCGGTGCCCGACCGGAACACCGAAACGCTGCTCTATCAAACGCTGCTCGGCGTCTGGCCGCTCGACCTCGACCCGACTCAACCCGACGCCGCTGGGCTAACCGCGCTGCGCGAGCGGGTCGGCGCGTACCTGACCAAAGCCGAGAAGGAGGCGAAGGTTCACACGTCGTGGATCAACCCGAACACGCCGTACGACCGCGCCTTACAGGTGTTTCTCGACCGCGTGCTCGACCCGAGCCACCCGTTTCTAAGCGCCTTCGCCCCGATGCAGCGGCGGCTGGCCTACTCGGGCCACCTGACCAGCCTGAGCCAGCAACTGCTCCTGCTGACCATGCCCGGCGTGCCGGATATTTATCAGGGGAGCGAGTTGTGGGATCTGTCGCTCGTCGATCCCGACAACCGCCGCCCGGTCGATTACGCCCGACGCGAGCAAGCGCTGGTCGAGTTGCGCCAGCGGATCGACGCCGGTGACGACGCGCTGCCCGGCCTCGTCGGCGAGTTGCTTGACTCGTGGACCGATGGGCGGATCAAGCTGTACCTGATCCACCGCGCGCTCGGCTACCGCCGTCGGCAGTCCGGTTTGTTCGCCACCGGAGCCTACGAGCCGCTCGCGGCGGTCGGTGCGAAAGCCGAGCACGTCGTCGCGTTTGCCCGACGGTGCGATGATGCCGCCTGCGTCGTCGTCTCGCCGCGATTGGTGGCGACGCTGACCGAAGCGGGCGACGAGCCGCGCCGACCGGTCGGCGCCGAGACGTGGGCCGACACCTGGCTCCCGCTCCCCGGCGACCAACCCGGACAGCGCTACTGCGACGTGCTGACGGGCCGCACCCTCACGGTCTCACCCGACGGCGCCCCCGACGGCAGCATCGGACTGCCGCTATCCGACATCCTCGCCGTCGCCCCGCTCGCCCTGCTGGAACGTCTCTGACCGACGAACAAACCCGTTTGCTGACGCAATTTCCCGCCATCGCCTATGCGCCCAGCCGTGCATAGGCGATGCGTGCGATGGGCTGCGACGGTGGGTTCTACCGCTTTGGCATCTCGGCTGGGTTGCGCCTTCGGTTCAGAACGGCCTGCGAGAGTTCGTAAGAGAAACCGGCTCGCGTGTACGTCCGAAAGAGATCGGCTGTGTCCACGTTGCTCATCACGATCAGAACCACATCCTCGTCCGGGAACAGGAGGTTGAGGTTGAAGTGCCCGCCGATGCCGCCCTGACGTTCAACGGCCGTCACCGCCCGTCCCCCCACGTCGAGCCGGTAACGCCACACGCTGAGCGCGACGAACCCGAGCGACGGGTTGGCCGCAAACATCGTGTCCCGAAGCGACGATGGGAACAGCCGCCCGTCGAGCAATGCGCGGTCGAACCGGAACAGGTCCGCCGCCGTCCCGACAAGCGCCCCGGCCGCTCCGTAGGTCCCGATCCGCTCGGCGCTCATCGGTCGGAACGGCCCGCCGCCGGATACGATGTCGGCGCTGTCGCGGGAAACGTAGCCGGTCGGCACGCGGGCTTCGATCCGGTCGTCGCGGAGGAGCGTTGTGGTCGCCATGCCTGCCGAAGCCAACACGCGTTTCTGAAGCACGTCGGGGTACGATTGACCTGTCACCGCTTCGATGACACGTCCGAGTGCCAGAAAGTCGAGGTTGTTGTAGCGGAACCGGGAGCCGGGCTCGAACGCAAGGTCGGCTGCGAGTCCGGCGTCAACGGCCGCAGCCGCAGCACTGTCCGTTCGCGTGTAATAGTCGGGCGCCACGTCCGTCGGGTCCACGAGGCCCGACGCGTTCATGAGCAACTGCCGGAGCGTCACGCGCCCGGCGCCACCGGACGGGAGCGTGGGGAGATAGCGGGAAAGCGGGGCGTCGAGTTGAAGCCGCCCCTCGCCGACGAGCCCAAGCACGAGCGCCGCCGTGGCCTCTTTCGTCACCGAGGCCCACGGGAATCGGGCGTCTAAACCCATCGGCACCCCCCACGCCCGGTCGGCGGTCCCGATGGCGCGAGCGTAAACGACAGAGTCGCCACGGCCGACAAGGACAACGCCGTCGAAGGCGTCCCGAGCGTGAGCGGCTTCGATGATCCGGTCGAGCCGAGCGGCCAGCGTCGGATCAGGTTGCGCGTTTGCCTCCTGCGAGGCCACGATTAACAGGGACAGAAGGAGAGCAAAAGCGGGGACGCGCATGGAGCGGCGGCTTGAACACGGGGACGTGCGAGGCGGCATGACCCGCAAACACGCCTGTCGCGCGATTCGGCTCCCCAAGGGCCGCATCAGCCGCAAAGAACCACCGGAAGGCCGTCCAAGATGAGGGGTGGAGCGCTGTCCGGGCCGGTCGCGCCCAATGTCGTCTCACCGAAGGCGCCGCCCGACGAGCCGCCGCTGCCCCCGACGGTAGCATCGGTCTCCCGCGCTCTCCAACGTGCTCGCCACCGCCCCGCTCGCCCTGCTGGAACGTCTCTGACCGCCGCCGCCGGGGTACACCGCCCCGGCGTCCCGGCTCTACCACACCCTCAGGGCGATGCCTTCACGAGCGCTGTGAGCGCGTCACGGATCATCGGCCAGACCGCCGCCGTCGGATCGACGACGCCGAAGTGGTCGGCACCGGGCAGCACGATCACATCGACCGTCTCGCCCTTGGCCTTCGCGCGGGCCACGTACGGGTCGCGCAACTCGGGCGTCTCGGAGGGGTCGTTATCGCCGACCATGAGCACCTGCCGGACGCCTGACCGCAGCATGTCGGCTGGATTCGCCTGCACCCGGCGGACGCGCTGAGTCCTCCTATCGGCCCCCAGCAGTCGCGTCACAATGGGCACCTTGCATGCCTCCATCAGCGCCGGCCCGAGTGGCGGCAGGTCACCGTGGGCGGCGAGCGCGACGACCGCGAGCAACGGCAGCGGCTTGGGCGCGTAGAGTGCGGCGCCCGGCCGAATCGTCGCGCGCGCTCCGAGCCAGAGTGCCAGCAGACCGCCCGCCGAGTGTCCGACGGCAATCGTGCGCATCGTATCGAGTGGAAAGCGGCGAGCAAGCGAGCGGACATAGTCGGTCGCACGTCCGACGTCTCGGAACGTCCCCGGCCAGCCGCCGCCCGGCGAATCGACGCTGCGGTACTCGACGTTCCAGGTCGCGATCCCGGCGCCGCGCAAGGAGTCAGCGAACGCTGTCATGTCTTGTATCGTCCCCATGGAGGCCAAGAAGCAGCCGCCGTGGATCACGACAGCGACCGGGAATGGGCCACGACCGGCCGGAAGCCGCAGCTCGCCGTACTGCTCCGGCGCCGCGCCATACGCGATGCGGATCGACGCCGTATCCGTGGCAACACCCGACGCAGATTGAGCAGACGTGGAGCCGGGCACCACGAGCAAGATCGCAGCAAGCAAAGCGAAGCATCTATACATCTGACAAGCCTCCTCTTGGGTTTACACCGAAGCTATGTGATCTAAGCGGCTGAGGCAAGTACAATCTTTGAAACACTTCCCGCTTCGCCGACACGTGAGACCGTCAGGCGGACGGGACGGCTGAGCGGATGGAGCAGTTGAGGCACGCCAAACTATACGAACCGCAGCCGCTTGATCCGCTTCCCGCTGCTGGGGATCGGACGGCGTGGTGAGGGGTCCGAGCGGACGAATCGGCTTTTTGGGCTGGTTGGAACGAGAGAAGTGCAACGCGGCACGGGGTTTTCGGAGGCGGGCGGACTCTCCCGGCTGACCCGTTCATCCCGCCCCGCTATTGTGCGTCCCCAGTTCCCGTTTCGCGTCGGTGTGCCGAAGAACGAGCGCTTGCTCGGCGAGTTGATGTCGCTGCTCTCGCAAGCGGCGCTCTGGCGCGACCCGAAGAAGCGGAAGCTGTTCGTCGATCTGCCGGAAACCGGGCTCTCGCTGATCTTGGCCCGAGCCGGGGAAATCGCCGTCTCGCTTGCCGACGGGTCGCTGGCCTGCGGTTTCACCGGTCGCGATTTGATCGAGGAGCACGCGGCGGCTGGCGAAATCGAGGTCGTGCTCCCGCTCGGGTTGGGCCGCTGCGACCTCGTCTTTGCCGTGCCGACCGAGCTGCGCGCCGAGCCGATGGCCCGCTGGTCGGGTGCCCGAGTCGCGACCTCGTTCCCGAACCTGACCCGTCGCTTCTTCGCCGAGCACGGGCTTGAGGCGCAGATCAAAGCCGTCACGGGCGGCGTCGAGGGCAAGGTGGCGACCGAGGAAGCCGATGCTATAGTCGATCTGAGCGAGACCGGGACGACGCTCGAGGCCAACGGGTTGAGCGTCGCCCAGACGATCTTGCGGACCGAGATCGTTTTTGCCGCCCGCAAGGAAGCCGTCGCCGATCCGCGTGTTGGGCTGATCGCCGGGCGGTTGCGCGGCGTGATGAAGGCGCGCGAGCTGATCCTGATCGAGTACATGATCCCGCGCGACCGGATGGCCGAAGCGATTCGGGTCGCCCACGGGCAGCGCTCGCCGACGATTTCGCCGATTCACGGCGAGCCGGACCTGTTCGCGGTGCGGGTGATCGAGCCGAAAGACCGGGAAAACGAGATCATGGACGGCTTGCAGAAGCTCGGCGCGGAAGCGATCTTCTCCATCCAGCTCCACAACAGCCGCTTCTGAACGCGAGGATTTTCGCTGTGGCCGACAAACCCCAACCCGACGCTGCCCCGACCGCCGACCGCTCCAGTCGGCTGCCGGGGTTTTATAAGCTCGACCGCGACACGCGCCTGGCGATGCTCGGCGAGGTGTCCGGGTTGAGCGAGGAGGAGCTTGGCTTGCTGCGGACCGAGAGCGCGCTGCCGTTCTCGTCGGCCGAAACGTTCATCGAGAACGCGGTCGGGACGTTTTCGCTGCCGCTCGGGATCGCGACCAATTTTACGATCAACGGTCGCGACACACTCGTACCGATGGTCGTTGAGGAATCGTCGGTCGTGGCGGCGGCGTCGTTCGGGGCGAAGCTGGCTCGGGCTGGCGGCGGGTTCCAAGCGCGGCTGCTGAACGATCTGATGATCGGTCAGGTCCAGTTGCTCGACTTCGATTCGGCCGACGACGTGATCGGGATCATCGAGCAACATCGCGGCTTCTTGCTGCAATTGGCGAACGAGTCGCAGCCCGGCCTGATCCGTCGCGGCGGCGGGGCGCGCGACCTGAAAGTCCGCCGCTTGCGCCATCCGAAAGGCGAGATGATCGTCCTGCATCTGCACGTCGATTGCAAAGACGCGATGGGCGCAAACATCGTCAACACGATGATCGAGCGGTTGGGCAAGCCGCTGGCCGACATGACCGGGGCGCGAGTCGGGCTAAAAATCCTGTCGAATCTGGCCGATCAGCAACTCGTCGAGGCGACGTGTATCGTCCCGAAAGACGCGCTGACCCAGCCGAACATGCCCGGTTACGCCGTCGTCAAGCGGATCGTCGAAGCGTACACGTTCGCCTTCATCGACCCGTACCGAGCGACGACGCACAACAAGGGGATCATGAACGGGATCGACCCGGTCGCCATCGCGACGGGCAATGACTGGCGGGCGGTCGAGGCCGGCGCCCACGCCTACGCCGCGAGGGACGGGCAGTACCGCTCGCTGTCCGAGTGGTGGCGCGACGAAACCGGCGATCTGCGCGGCCGATTGGTGCTGCCGCTGTCGGTCGGCACGGTCGGCGGCGTAACGAAGTTGCATCCTACGGCGAAGTTGTGTTTAAAGCTGATGGGCAACCCGTCGGCGGCCGAGTTATCGGGCATCATGGCCTCGGTTGGGCTGGCGCAGAACCTGTCGGCCATTCGGGCGCTTGCGACGGAAGGCATCCAGCAGGGACACATGAAGATGCACGCGAAGAACATCGCCCTGTTGGCCGGGGCGACGACCGACGCCGAAGTGGCGTACGTCGCCGACCAGTTGGTCTCCGACGGTCACATCAATGCCGAGCGGGCCGGGCAGATCCTGGTCAAGCTACGCAACGGCTCGGCCGGTGATCGGCTGACTCGGGACGGAGAGGGAGGATAAATGGCGACATCAGGACCGACGTTCAGCGTGCCGGGCAAGCTCATGCTCGCCGGGGAATATGCAGTACTCTCCGGCCAACCGTGTCTGGCGACGGCGCTCTCGCCGAGGCTGCGGGTGACGGTCACACCGACCAAAAGCCGGGCGCTGATTTTCCGCTCACCGGTCGTTTCGTCGCGGCCTTACGTCGTCCGGCCGGTCGATTTGGCGGCCAACGCCGGGCAGCAAGACCCGCCCGAGTGGCGTTTCGCCCTTGCGACCCTGCGCCATTTCGCCGCCCACGCACGGTTGGCTGGAGCCCGCATCGACATCACCAGCGAGTTCCCGCCGTCGCTCGGGCTGGGCTCGTCGAGCGGCGTGACGCTCGCGCTGGCCGCTGGGCTGATTGCGGCGCTTGAAGCGACACAAATCGCCGAGATCGGATCGGACGGCGTGCCCGACCGGACCGCGCTGCTCCGCTTCGCCCGCGCCGTCATCACCAAAGTTCAGGGCGCCGGCTCGGGGTTCGACGCGGCGGCGCAGCTTTATGGCGGGATCATCCGCTACCAGTTGCCCGATGAAACCGCTGTCGAGCCGACCGACGGCGAGGCCGAGGAAATCGACGAGGACGCCGCACCGACGACGCCCGACCCGATCATCACACCGATCTACGCGCCTGATCTGCCGCTGTTGGTCGGCTATCAGGGGCACAAGGCCAACACCCAAGCGGCGCTAAACGCCTACGACGACGCGTGGGGCGACCGCGTGACGGAGCGCGACAAGATCGCCGCACAGATCGGCGTCTCGGTCGAACAGGCGCAGAAGGCGCTGATGAAGGGCGATTGGGCAGCGGCCGGAAAGGCGTTTCAGGAGGATCAGCGGCTGCTCGAGCTGCTGAAGGTCGTCCCGGCCGACGTGGCAAAGGCGCTGAAGAAGGCCAACGCGGAACTGCCGTTCGGGGCGAAGATCTCCGGCGCTGGCGGCGGTGATTGCGTCGTTGCGCTGGTGGCCGACGCCGACGAGGCCGCCGCCCGCTTCCCCGGCTACGGCTGGGAGCCGATGCCGACGCTCCGGCCGCAGGCGCCGGGTCTGCAACTCGATCTCGCCGGTTAGCGGCTCATGTCGCCCACGCTGCCGGAGATCAAGGCCGACGTGCCGCTGGCGCCGCTCACGACGCTTGGCGTCGGCGGTCCGGCCCGGCACTTTGCCGTCGCCCAGACCGAGGCCGATCTCGTCGCGCTGACGGCCCACGCGCACGGGCTCGGCTGGCCGACGTTTGTGCTCGGCGGCGGCTCGAACCTGCTCGTCGCCGACCGGGGATTCGACGGGCTCGTGATTCAGTTGAGCGACTGCTCGTTCTCGCTTGAACCGCAAGCCGACGGCTCGGTTCAGGCGACGGTCGGCGGGGCGATGCGGTGGGATGCGTTCGTCGAGCGGACCGTCGCGGCCGGGTTGGCGGGCGTCGAGTGCCTGAGCGGGATTCCGGGCACGGTCGGCGCAGCGCCGATCCAGAACATCGGCGCCTACGGGCAGGAAGTCTCGGAAACCGTCCACACGGTCCACGCCGTCGAGCGGGCGACCGGACGGCTGCACGTTTTGACTCACGACGAGTGCGGGTTCGGCTACCGCGACAGCGTCTTCAAAGGGCGCTGGGCCGACCAAATGATCGTCTCGCGGGTCGCCTTTCGCCTCCGCCCCGGCGGCGCACCGACGATCCGCTACGGCGAGCTGCGCGCCCAGTTCGCCCCGGACGACCCGCCGACGCTGGCTGAAGTCCGCGAAACCGTGCTCCGCATCCGGCGGCGAAAGTCGATGGTCTGGGACGAAACAGACCCGAACCACCGCTCGGCCGGGTCGTTCTTCACCAACCCGATGGTCAGCGAAGCGGAAGCGGCCGAGGTCGAGCGCCGGGCCGCCGAGCACGCCGGGTCGCCGGTTGCCGTGCCGCGCTACCCGGCCGGTGACGGTCGGGTCAAGCTGGCCGCCGCGTGGCTGATCGAGCAATCGGGCTTTAGTAAAGGCTACCGATTGGGCGCCGCTGGCCTGTCCACCGCCCACACGCTCGCGCTGATCAACCCCGACGGCCGGGCAACTGCCGCCGATCTCGTTCGGTTGGCCGCGCACATCCGCCGCACCGTCCGCGACCGATTCGGCGTCACGCTCGACCCGGAACCGGTCTTTCTGGGGTTTGACCGTCCCACCGCCGTGCTCCTTGACCAAGCGGAGACGCAACCATGCTGATCGACATCACCACGCCCGTCGGCGCGCTGCTGACCCTCGGGGAACCCGCCGAACTGCCGTACCTGATGAATGCCGTCTGGCCTGATTATCTGTCCGGCGGGCTGACCGAGGCCGACATCCCGGCGCTGATCGAGCTTGCCACCAACGACGAGCTGTTCTGGTCGGGGGACAACGAGGACGAAACAGAGCAAGAGGCCGAGTCAGAGGACGACAATCCCAGCAAGTGGGCGCCGATCCACGCTTGGCGGGCGCTCGGTCAGCTTCACGCCCAAGCGGCCGTCGAGCCGCTGCTTGCCAAACTGATCGACTGGCAGGACGACGATTGGACCGTCGAACTCGAGCGGGTGTTCGCCCTGATCGGTCCTCCGGCGCTGCCGATGCTGATCCGATTTGCGGGCGAAGAGCACCCCGAATACCCGCTGACCGCCTCCATCTGGTCCATCAAGCAGATCGGTTTGGAGCACCCCGAGTCGCGCGACACCGTCGTTGCAGCGCTGACCGCCCAGCTTCACCGCTATCCCGAGCAGGATGAAGTCATCAACGCCTTCCTGATCAGTGGTCTGCTCGACCTCGACGCGAGAGAAACCATCCCGCTGGTGGAGGCAGCGTTCGCGGCCGACCGGGTCGATGAATCCATCTGCGGAGATTGGGACGAGGTTAGCGACGAATTCAGCCTCACGCGGGCAGAACGCAAACGCCGCATCAACGACCAGATGGCTCAGTTCCAGTTGCGGGAAGCCAGTCAGCGTCGGGTTGAAGCAGCTGAAGTCAAGCGACAGACCCTCGCGATCAAGCGGGCCGCAATCTCGAAGAAGAACAAGCGCAAGCAGGCCGCCCGAGCACGCAAGCAGAACCGGAAACGGTGATGAAACCGCGCCGTCTGTGGTGGCTCGCCGCAACGGTTCTGGCGAGCGGCTGCGTCAGCACGTCCACGCCGATTGCGCCGGTCCGCGAGGGCGAGTCGCTGTTCGGCGTGTCGGCCTCATTTGCCCCATCGTCGCTGCTTGCTGTCGGCTATCGTCGCGGGCTGAGCCCAACGGTCGATGCGGGCGTGCAAGTCGGCCTGTTCGGGTATGGCGCTGATGTGCGGCAGCATTTTTATATCGACGACACCCGCGCCTACACCTGGTACACCGGTGCTCTGGCCGGGATCTTGGTCAGTCGGATCGAGACGCGGGTCCAGTACGCCCGCTTCGGCAGCGGCCCGCAGGTGCGGTTCGGACCGTACCTGAGCTACTCCGAATTCGGCGGCAA
>JBBSVG010000003.1:0-16773 GCA_038233775.1 Bacteroidota bacterium
GACCGAGCACTTGCAGGGACTGGCGCTCGAACAGGTCGAGCAGCGGCTGGCCCGGCTGCTGGTGGAGCTGATGGGCGACTTCGGTCGGCCGATGGTCGGCGGCACCCAACTGCGCGTCCGGCTCACCCGACAGATGCTGGCCGACATGATCGGCGCGACGGTCGAGACGACGATCCGCATCATGAGCCGGTGGACGAAAGAGCGGCTGATCCTCACCGCCCACCACGAGATACTCATCCTCGACCCTGTTCGGCTCGAGGCGTTTACCCAACCGCTGCGGACTTGACCGCCTCGCGCCCCCGAACGAGGATCAACCGGCTTCAATCGCTGATCCAGCAGAGGGTCCACGCGACCGGCTGACCTCCGCGCGCAACCCTCGCCGCACCGACCGCCGCCCGATCTGTCCTCGGGCGGCGGTCGTCCGTTTCCCCTTCGTTGAGTTCCCGCCGACGCATCGACAGTCATCCCAAGAGTTTGCGGCGTCTATCGTCCGGTTGCTGATCTATCGCATATCGCAGGACTGACCGGACTCCCACCTTTGTGTCAGGCAAGCGACACCGACGGCCTCCAGCCCGGAGCCGGGGTTCGCTGTCCACCGGTGGGTGGGCGCCTCCAAACCAGTCCCGATCTGCCATGAACCTCCTGAACCGCACCCGCGCCGGCTTCGCCCTGATGGCGCTGCTGATCGCCCCGCTCGTTGCCTCGGCCCAGCCGACGGCCAACCTGCAATACTTCCGCGCCTACGACCAGCGGGGGTTGAACGTCTTCGAGCCCGCCAAGTTCGTCACGGAGCCGTACAACGGCTTCGACCTGAAGTGGGGCGTCGGCTTCACCCAGCAGTTCCAAGCGCTGAAGCATTCCAACACCGCCGACGTGCGGCTGTTGCCCGACACCGCGCCGAACACGACCTACAACGCCAACCAACTGGTGGAGATCGGCCCCGGCTTCAACCTCGCGACGGCGAACCTCAACCTCGACGTGCAACTGGCCGACGGCATCCGGCTGGACCTGATCAGCTACCTGTCGTCGAGGCACCACTCCGAGACGTGGGTCAAGGGCGGCTACCTGCAGATCGACAAGCTGGCGATGATCGACTTCGCCCCGATCAACGCGATCATGCGCTACACCCGGCTGCGGCTCGGGCACTTCGGCATCAACTACGGCGACGCCCAGTTCCGCCGGACGGACAACGGCAACGCGCTCTACAACCCGTTCATCGAGAACTATTTGATGGATGCATTCACCACCGAGATCGGCGCCGAGGCGTACTTCTTCCACCCGTCGGGTCTGCTGGCGATGGTGGCGGCCACCAACGGCGAGATTCATGGCAGCGTCGACCGGCCGAGCGACCGAGCGCCGTCGTACTACGGCAAAGTCGGCTTCGACCGGCAGTTCACGGACGACTTGCGGTTGCGGCTGACGGGCTCGACCTACACGACGGAGAAGTCGATCTCCAACACGCTCTACGGCGGCGACCGGGGCGGTTCGCGCTACTACATGGTGCTCGAGAACACGAAATCGACGCTGTCAGGCAACTTCACCTCGGGTCGGTTCAACCCCGGCTTCAGCTCGAAAGTGACGGCGTTCATGGTCAACCCATTCGTCAAGTATCGCGGGCTGGAGCTGTTCGGCGTCTATGAGAAGGCAAGCGGTCGCTCTGCCGCCGCCACCGAGACGCGGGACTTCACCCAGGTCGGCGGTGAGGCGGTGTACCGGTTCCTCCCCCGTGAGCAGGTCTATGTCGGCACCCGCTACAACACCGTCTCGGGCGACATGCTCTTCGGCAAGCTGACGCAGAAGATCTCGTCCAACCGCATCCAAGTCAGCGCCGGCTGGTTCGCCACGCCCCAGTTGCTGCTGAAAGGCGAGTACGTGAAGCAGACCTACAACGACTTCCCGACCAGCGACCAGCGCTCCGGCGGCCAGTTCAACGGGTTCGTCATGGAAGGCATCGTCGCCTTCTGATGCCGTCGAGTCGAACGATGGTGGGTTTGTCCTGTGTCAACCAGATCGAGATAATTCAAAATGAAGACTTCCTTATCGCCCCGAGTGGCGCTAATTACCGGTGTGTTGCTCGTCGCCGGTCTCGCATCGGCGTGCCAGACGACCGCCCCGCAACCGGAACGGATGGGCCAAACCCCGCCGGTAGAGGCACCGATGACCGAAATGGCGCCCGCACCGCTGGCGCTCGAACCCGAACTCCCGACGGCCGTACTCGTCGAGCCGACTGTCGAGCCCGTGGAGGCGGTTCCGGTCAAGCCCGCCGCTGTAGCTGCGAAGCCGGTCGCCGTGCCGGTCAAGCCGGTCGCTGTGCCGGTCAAGCCAGCCACCGTGCCCGCGAAGCCCGTCGCGGTGTCTGCCAAGTCGGCTCCGGTGAAGCCCGCTGCCGTGCCGGTCAAGCCAGCGGCTGTGCCGGTGAAGCCCGTTGCGGTGCCTGTCGCCGTGCCGGTCAAGCCGGCGGCTGTGGCTGCGAGGTCGGCCTCGATGAAGCTGCTGCCAGAGAGCCGGCTGTGGATGGATGGCGGCTCGACGCTCCACGACTGGACCTGCAAATCGACTCAACTCATCGGCTCGTTCACCGCGACGATGGCGCCGGGTCAGGCCCCGCAGGTGACGCAGGCGACCATCACCGTCCCGGTCGATCAGGTCGATTGCAAGGATGGCAACGAGACGATGAACAAGCTCATGCGGAAGGCGCTCGGCAGCGACCGGAACCCGAACGTGCGCTATGAGCTAACGGGCGCCACCGTTCGGCCGGGCGGCACGGCGGACGTCTTCGAGCTGCTGACGAAGGGGACGCTGACGATCTCCGGCAAGAGCCGAGCGGTCGAGATGACGGTTCAGGGTCACGCCCTGGCCGGAGGCAAGGTCCGCTTCACCGGCAGCCACCCGCTGAAGATGAGCGACTACGGCGTCAAGCGGCCGTCGGCCCTGCTGGGCACAATCAAGGCGAAGGACGAGGTCACGGTCCGCTTCGACGTGGTCGTCGGTCCCTGACCCAACGAACGGATCAGAAACCCCTAACTCGACTGTGCATCGAAGCCGGTCGGCCTCGGGCATCGCCGCTCCGAGGCCACCGACACCCACCGCTCAACCGCACGTCCGGTTGAGCCGATTGCGAGCGTAACCATGTGGCTGTTCACGATGATGACGATGCTGCTGGCCGGGTTCGCGCCCGGCTCTCGGGGCGACCGGTACGTGCTCCGGCCCGAGAGCCGGATGAGCATTCGCGGCTCCTCGACGGTCAACCGGTTCACCTGTGAATCGGCTGAATTGGGCGGCATGGGATGGCTGACCGACACCGGCGCGCCGCAACTCACGCTCGACGTGCCCGCCCGGAGCTTCGACTGCGGAGACGGGCGGATGAATCGCGACATGTACCGGGCGCTGAAGGTCGATGCTCATCCGACCATCCACTTCACCCTGCGCGCCGTGCAGCCTATCGACCGGGTCGTGGCCGGGCGGCAAAAGATGCAGGTCACCGGTGAGCTGACCATCGCCGGCGTCACCCGACCGGTCGAGCTGACGGTCGATGGGCAGCGGCTCGACGACGGCACGCTCCGGGCAGCGGGCGAGGCGCCGCTGAAGATGAGCGACTTCGGCATTCGACCGCCCAGCGCGATGATGGGGCTGATTCGGGCGCACGACGACATTCAGGTGCGGTTCGACCTAGTCGCCGCGCCTGAATCGGCCGAGAAGCCGGTCAACCAAGCGCCTTCTCGGGCGGCGGTCGAGCCCCGGTAAGCGGAGCACTTCGACGGGTCGGAAAGCCTCCCGTCCCGGCCATCCACTCGCGGCGTTATCGACCCGAGGAACGGTTCGGCGCCGCCATCGCCCGCTGCACGGCTTTGACCGTTTCGATCACGGCGAGCGGGACCAGTGCCCCCGCCACGACGAGCCCCCAATCTGCCCCGGTGAGCGGCACCGTGTGCAAGACCTCGCGCAGAAACGGCGTATAGACCGCCGCCAGCTGGAGAGCCAAGCACATGACGACCGCGCCCCAGAGCCAGAGGTTCGAGAACAGTCCCGCAGAGAACGCGGACCGCGTCCGCGAGCGGGCGCTGAACACGTGGAAGATCTGCGTCAGCACCAGCGTCATGAACGCGAGGGTGACGGCGTGTTGCAGCCCAGCGCCCACCGACCCGTACCAGCGCAGCCCGATCTTGAAGGTCACCAGCGTGCAGCCGGCGAGCAGCGCGCCCTGCCACACGATCAACCAGCCGAAGCGGGGTGTCATCAACGACTCTTTCGGGTCGCGGGGCGGCCGGCGCATCACGTCGGGTGCCGATGGCTCAAGCGCGAGCGCCAGGGCGGGGAAGATGTCGGTGACCAAGTTGAGCCAGAGGATCTGTAGCACGCCGAGCGGCAGCGGCCAGCCGAGCATGATCGTCGCGAAGACGGTCAGCAGCTCCGCGAAATTGCACGAGAACAGGTAGTGGAGGAACCGGAGGATATTGTTGACGATCACCCGACCCTGTTCGACGGCGCCGACGATGGTGGCGAAGTTGTCGTCGGTGATGACGATATCGGCCGCCGCTTTGGCGACATCGGTGCCCCGGACGCCCATCGCGATGCCGATGTCGGCCGCCTTGAGCGCCGGGGCGTCGTTGACGCCGTCGCCGGTCATCGCGACGATGTGTCCGTGCCGCTGTAGCGCCTTGACAATCTGGAGCTTGTGTTCAGGTGAGACACGGGCGAAGACGGCCGTTTCCTTGACGACCCGCTGCCACCCCGGTTCGTCGAGGCCGTCCAGCTCCCGAGCATGGGTGGTCCGCATCGGTTCGCCGTCGGGTCCGACATCGATGCCGAGTTGACGGGCGATCTCGGCAGCCGTCACTTGCTGGTCGCCGGTGATCATTACGGTGCGAATCCCCGCCGTCCGGCAAGTAGCGATGGTGTCCTGGACCCCGTCGCGCAGCGGATCGATCATGCCGACAAAGCCGACGAAGGTCAGGTTGCGGCCGAGTTCATCGTCTGTTTGCTCCCCGCTCAGCGCCTTGTAGGCCAGCGCCAGCACCCGCAGCGCGCCGCTGGCGAGGTCGTTGTTCGTCTGCGTCCACGCGCTGCGAACCTCGTCCGACATCGGCGTGGTCGTCCGGTCGTCAAGCACCGAGACGCTGGCGGTCAAGATCGCGGCCGGGGCGCCTTTGGCGTAGGCGACCATACCGCCGCCCGGCGTCCGGTGCACGGTGAGCATCCACTTCGACTCGCTGTTGAACGGGATCTCGCGCACCCGAGGATACTCGCGACAAAGCACTCCAGGGGCCAGCCCGGCTTTCTCCGCCGCGACGATGAGTGCCGCCTCGGTCGGGTCGCCGAGCACCGTGGTCCCGTCGCCGGTGCGATCAACCGTCGCGTCGTTGCAGAGAGCGCCAATCCGCAACGCGAGCACCAGCGGATCGGCGGGGTCCGGCTTGCCGGTCAGGTCGATCCGCTGATCGTCCGCCCGAAAGTCTCCCTGCGCGGCGTATCCCGTCCCTGTCACCTCGATCCGGCGCCGACCGACCTGCATCGCCCGGACCGTCATCTCGTTGCGGGTCAGCGTCCCGGTCTTGTCGGAGCAGATTACGGTCGTCGAGCCGAGGGCTTCGACGGCAGGCAGCCGCCGCACGAGCGCGTTCAGCCGGGCCATCCGCTGCATACCCAAGGCAAGCGTGATCGTCGTCACGGCCAGCAACCCTTCCGGCACAGCGGCGATAGCCAGCGAGATGCCGACCTCGATCATGGGGAGCAGATCGTTGCCCCGCAGCCAGCCGGTCAGCACGATGAAGCCGCAGAGCGCCAGCACGAGGACCAGCAGCACCCGGTTAAGCTGCGCGAGCTTCGCCTCGAGCGGCGTTACTTGGGCGCTCACCTCGTCGATCAGCTTGCCGATGCGACCCATCTCGGTCGCGGCCCCGGTGGCGGTGACGATCACCGTGCCGCGACCATCGGTGACAGCGGTGCCGAGATAGACCATGCTCGACCGGTCCCCGAGCGCTGCCAGCGGGTCGAGCACGGCGTCGGCGGTCTTGGTGACCGGCAGGGATTCGCCGGTGAGGGCTGCCTCATCCACCTGGAGCCGAGCCGCCTCGGCGATTCGCCCGTCGGCCGGCACGCGGTCGCCCGCATCGAGCCGCACGATGTCGCCCGGCACCAGATCCATGGCGTCGATCTGCCGCTCCACCCCGTCGCGCATCACACGAGCCACGGGCACAGCCTGCTTGCGCAGCCCTTCGAGCGCGCTGGCGGCCTTCCACTCCGTCACGAACCCGATGACCGCGTTGAGCACGATCACGACCAGAATCGCGACGCTCTCCATCACGTCGCCGAGCGCGAACGCGACCCCGCCAGCCACCACCAACAGCAGCACGATGAGGCTGCGGAACTGGTGGACGAGGATCGAGAGCGCTGACCGCTTCTGGGCAATGGGCAGCGTGTTCGGCCCGAAGCGCGCCCGACGGGCCACCGCTTCGCTCTCCTTCAGCCCGGTGGCGACATCAGTCTCGACCTCACGCGCCGCGTCTTCGGCTGTGCGGGCGTGCCATCCTGCCCCGGTTGTTTCCGGTTGCGTCACGGTGCCCCCTTTTGTTGGACGAAGCCTCTTACGAGCAAGCATCGGCACTTGCTGACTCGGGCATCGTTAGCGGATACGCCTGCTTGGAGAAATGGCCTTGACTCCCTCCTATTCGGACAGGTGGAAGCGAGGCCGAGCAGAGGATGAGGAGCGGGATCGTGAAGAAGATGAGGAGCGAGATCGATCCCATCGTGCGGCGGCGGAGTGGGGGCGCGTGCGCCGTATTAGAGCGGTATTCAGAGAGATTCGAAGACTACTCGGACCTAACCGCCCCCCGCCGGGGGGCAGCTGGCGATAGCCGAGCGGGGGAGTGGAACTGGCTGCATTCTGAACGCCGACCCCCACCGGCGCTATCGCGCCTGCGGTAGCGGACCGCTACCGCTCTTCCCGACGGGGAGGGGTTGGATTGCCCGAACCGACATCTCCACTTCACATATCTCTGAAAACCGCTCTATCGAAACTCGCAGGCGTCCCGACGGCCTCGATCACCACATCCACGCCCCGGTTGTCGGTGAGAGCCATCACCTGCTCAGCAGCTTTCCCGTCGCTGTTGTTGACCCGCTTCGTCGCGCCGAACTTCTGGGCGACCTCCAGGCGGTTGGCATCCATGTCGATCATAATGATCTCCGCCGGGGAGTAGAACTGCGCCGTGAGCAGCGCCGCCAACCCTATCGGGCTACCCCTGACAATCGCCACCGTGTCGCCAGGCTTGACCTGTCCGTTGAGCACCCCAGACTCGAACCCAATCAGGTAGAATGTCGCTGAGCATGACGAGTGCCTCCTCGTCGGCCCCGGCGGGACTGGGATACAGGCTGTTGTCCGCGAACAGGATGCGGACATATTCAGCCTGTGTGCCATCGATGAGATGCCCCAGAATCCAGCCACCGACGTTCTCGCAATGCGAGTACATGCCCTTCTTGCAGTTGGTGCATTTCCCGCACGAGGAGATGCACGAGATCAGGACCCGATCTCCCACGCTGAAGTTCGAGACGCCGGCGCCGACCGCGTCGATGATGCCGACGCCTTCGTGGCTCAGAATCCGTCCGTCCGTCACCGCCGACAGATCGCCCTTCATGATGTGCAGATCCGTCCCACAGATCGTGGTCTTTGTGATCCTGACGATGGCATCGGTGGGGGCAGCCAGGACAGGTTTCGGCCTGTCGTCGAGAGCGCGGTTGCCGGGACCGTGGTACACGAGTGCTTTCATGGGGAAGGCTCCTGTTGAACAGCTCACTCCGAGCCTCGATGCGTCACGGCCCGGACTCGTCGGAAACGCTGCACCCGGCGAATGACACCCTGGTCAGGCTGGAAACAGCGACGCCTGAAGCGGACACGGGCCAGCAACGGTCTTCTTTCGATAGGACAACACGAAGTCGGGATTTTCACTGGGAAGTCTCCTGTCGGGAGACACCGGAACCGCTGTCCTGACACAAATATGACCGGCGGGCCTGACCGACTCTATGCGCTATATCAGCAATCAGCTGTTCGTTGCCGGGTCTGGATCCGTTGAACCGGTGGCAATCCCCTGACGCCGGAACTGTGCTGACTTTCGGCTGTGCTCCCCAAATGGGGATATCCGACCGTTCGGGCTGCTGTCCACCCCCAATGGCCGCTACTGGACCATCGATTCGGAACAGGGTGTCTGAGCGGGCGAGCCGGAGCAGCCGCCGCAGAGCAACGATCCGCGCATTCTGCCGGTTAGTCCTGAGAGTAGCGCGTTCGGGAGATGGGCACCGGGATGTTTCCGACCTCCATCGGCTTGCGCTCACCGTGGGCACTCGGGTACCAACGGAGCGCCTCCATCCGACCGGGTTGGGTCCCTTCAATCGGAGATGTCGGAGCGAAAGTGATCGGCCGGCTGGGGCCACCCCTGGCTCCGGCGGTCGGAAATCCCAATGGCTGATGCGCCAGACGAAGAGGACATCCATGACCGAACGGTGGCATCCCTGGGGGGCCGACGAATCTCCTTTGCTGTCGGCCGAAGAGCTAACCCGTGCCTGTGCCCTGATTCTGACCGAGGCGCAGCCCGGTCGCGGGCTGACCACGGCTGAACTGACGACCCTGCTGCAGGCGACCGAGCCGCCGCTCTGCGCGTCGATCCTACAGGCAGCCAAAGCGCTCGAGGCCCACCGGCGCCAGTGGCGCGTCCTGGTGGAAACAGAGCAGGAAGCCCGCTTTGAGTTGGAACCCGGTGATCCCTCACCGGAGGGCGTGGCGACGGGGGATGGCCGGTGGCGACTCAGTCCGGCCCTGTCCGTGGCTCGCTTCCGGGCGATGAAGCGGGCCGGGACCCAAGGCGCACTGATCGTCATCGGTCGCTACACCGTCCCGGAAGGGGCCGGTGCGGGGGATGCCGACAGCTGGCACCTACACGGGGTTCAGTTCGCGCTCGAAGCTGAACTGGAACGGGTGGGTGTCGTGCTGCTCCTGCCGCCCTCCGGTGGCGAACGGGAACTGATCGCGTTGCACGATCATCTGTTTCACCTGAGAGACGAGTACGACCGTAGCGTCGGGATGATCATGCTCTGGCCCGATCTGGCCGATGGCGCAAACGAGGGCCTCCGTGGATTGCCACGAGGGTGCCCGCCTGAGACGCTGACCCACTGGGTGGCCGCCCTGGGGCTGAGTTTGCCGGAGACGCGGATCGTGGTGCCGGAGGAGTGGCATCGCCACGCCCCTGCCCTGACCGGGCTGTGCGACAGCCTGACCGGCAGCGAACAGTTGATCGGACCGCTGGGTCGGTGGACCCACCCGGTGGTGCTTGGGGAGACCTCGGGCTGGAAGTGACTTCGGGCCGCGATGGGCCTCTGTGCAGCGAGCGAGCTGCCCTTAACAGAGGCCCAGCTTCGTGGCAATCGGTTCTCAGATAGCTATGATCAAACCCCTTGAATTCCCGGTGCTGGACGAGTCCGCTACGGAAGCCTCCGGCGAGACCTGCCTCGCGACGCTGAGGCGAAGCGCTCGATTCAGCCACCTCTCCGCCGACCTGCTCGGTGCGCTGGCGATGACCGCGAGCCGCGCCACCTTTGAGCGCGACGCCGTCATCGTCTATGAGAACGAGCCCGGTGTGGCGCTCTATCTGGTCGTCTCCGGCGGCGTCAAGCGGGTCAAGACCGGAGCCGACGGCCGGGAGTTCATCATCGCCCTCGTCGGACCGGGTCGGTCGTTCGGCGAGCAGTCGATTTTCGACCCCCACGGCCAAGCCAGCACCGCCATCGCCATGCTTGATACGACCCTCGTGCGCCTCGACGGGCGCCGATTCCGCGACCTGACGCTCCACACCCCCGAGCTGGCGCTGACGGTGCTGGAGGGTCTGAGCGAGTCCCTGCGCCGAAAGACCGAGCACTTGCAGGGACTGGCGCTCGAACAGGTCGAGCAGCGGCTGGCCCGGCTGCTGGTGGAGCTGATGGGCGACTTCGGTCGGCCGGTGGTCGACGGCACGCAGATGCGCGTCCGGCTCACCCGGCAGATGCTGGCCGACATGATCGGCGCGACGGTAGAGACGACCATCCGCATCATGAGCCGGTGGACTAAAGAGCGGCTGATCGTCACCACGCACCACGAGATTCTGATCCTCGACTGCACCCGAATCGAGGCGCTCACCCAGTTGACGCGGACCTGACCCCCAGCTGCCGCCCGCACCCCGGTCAGCACCTTTCCAACGACGATCCTCACTCTTCGCATAGAGATGGGACGATGGGTTCGCGGTCTTCGTGTCAGGAAAGCGATGGTCAGTGCCTCTCGACCTGAATTGAGGCTGCCCGTTGATCAGCGGGTGAACCCATGGGAGATCTCGCTGATGCGCCCTCGCCAGTAGGGCTTGGTGCCCTCCGGCAGCACCCAGGCGACCTCCCCATCAAGCGGTATCTGCATGCCGCTCCGTTCGTCATAAGCATCTGTCGGGTGGCAAACCAGCCGACGCCCCACTTCAGGTCGAGGCCGCCGTAGGGCACCGTGTCGGCCTTACCGGGTTGGAAGACGTTGGTGCCGCACCGCCAGAGGTAGCGACGCTTGCAACCCGCCTCACGACCGACAGACGCATACGTCGCGCCCCCGGATACCTCACGCGCCCGGTCGAGCGCGCGTTGTCCGACTCTCGACCGGTCTGGAACCGGGTCGGCCTTGCCCGGGTGAGGGTGTCTCGTGCGAGTCTGATGTCCTTGGAGGGGGGAAAACCGCCGACTATGACATAGCGCATACTCTCCCGCCGTTGCCCCCCGTTTCTTCGCAGGGCAATCACTCGCTTCCCCACCTGTCCCGCCAGCCTGAGTCGAGAGGCGACGAGGCTGGCATCCTCACGACTCGGCCGACAACTGCGCCGCCTTGGTGGCTGGAATGCCCCTATCACCTGTGGTCCGCGACGTCAGTAACAAGGAGAAACAAAGATGAAAGCAGATGCATTGAAAATCGGATATGCAGTGGCAATAGCTTTTGCATTAGTGTGGTTGATTTGCAGCGTGTTGGTCTGGGGACTCCCTTCTATGATGTTAGGGATGAGCGGGTACATGGTTCACTCCGATTTGTCAGGAATGAGCTGGCATATGTCGCCGGTTGGCTTCGTGGTGGGTCTTTTATCCTGGTCCGTAATCGCTGGAGGCATCGCTTCGTTGATAGCCTTTATCTACAATAAGTTGGTGGCTTAGGCATTCCGCTGGCATCACAAGTCAAAGCACCCGGACGCTGCGCGTCTTGGGTGGCCGCGTCGGAGTTCTATCTCTCCCGGAAGGTCGTGGCCTGCCCCCGATGTCTGTACCAAGGTCGATATAGCGCCTCTGCACTGGAACCTCGATCATTTGTGGTTGGCGCGGAAGACGAGCATGGCGACGATAGCGGCGATGGTGGCGAGGACGTAGAACTCGGCCGAGGTCGCGCCGCGCATGGCGACTTTGGCGATGCTGGCGCCGAGGAGCGCGAAGACATAGACGAGGCCCATGTTGAAATGACCCGACGTGTCGATATCGAGCAGATCGCGGATCTCGGCTATTGGGATTATCCCCTGTTGTCGGCCGTGATGCAGTAAGGATCGGAGCGCCGCCGGGTTGCCGCCGGAGCGGAGCGCGAGTTGACGGCGGTACATCTGGCGGTCGCGGTGCTGGTGGTCGCAACGCCGTGCCCGTTGATCCTGGCGGTGCCGGTGGCGATCATCTCGGGCATGTCGCGAACCGCCAAGATCGGCGTGCTTGTCAAGGATGGTGCGGCGCTCGAAGCGCTTGCTCGGGTGCGGTCGGCCATCTTGGACAAGACCGGAACGCTCACCGAGGGTCGCCCGACGATCACGGAAATCAGAACCAGCAAGGGCTTTTCCGAAGAAGAGGTACTGGTGCTCGCCGCCAGCCTCGATCAGGCTTCGGCGCATGTGGTGGCAACCTCGCTGATCCAGGCTGCCGCAAAGGCGTGTCTGACGCTGCTGCCGCCCACCGATATCGTTGAAATTCCCGGCAAGGGCGTCGAGGGAACCGTCGGTGGGCGGCGCGTGGCAATCGGAGGCGACTCTTACGTGCGCGACCGCAGTACGAGCGATGACGCGCTGATCGCTGCGCCTGCGGGCACGATGTCGGTTGCGGTCGCCGTGGATGGGACGCTTGCGGGCGTGATCCTGCTCCAGGACCAACTGCGGCAAGACGCCCGCTCCACGCTGGATGCGCTGAGGGCGGCCGGAATCGAACGGATCGTGCTCGCGTCAGGCGATATGGGCCACATTGCCCAAGCCGTTGGTCAGTCTCTTGGTATCGACGATATTCTGGGCGATCTGACGCCGGAGGGCAAGGTCGCCGCCGTTCGGCGGGAAGCGGAAAGCCGCCCGGTGATGATGGTCGGCGACGGTGTCAACGACGCGCCGGCCCTTGCTGCGGCCGATGTCGGCGTGGCAATGGGTGCGCGCGGCGCGGCGGCGTCATCAGAGGCAGCGGGGGTGGTTTTGCTCGTCGATCAATTGCTGCCGCTCGCCCATGCGCTCGGTATCGCCCGCCGAACCCGCGCCATCGCGATGCAGAGCGTATTCGTCGGGCTCGGCCTGTCCGTCGCCGGTATGGGGATCGCTGCGTTCGGCGATCTGACGCCCGTGCAGGGCGCCCTGTTGCAGGAAGTGATCGATGTGGTGGTCATTCTCAACGCGCTTCGGGCCTTGCGATAGCGCAGCCATCGGCGCGGGCGTCCCGCTGTTCGGTGAACTTGGCCGCATGCGCCCCGTTCAGACGACTGCGTGCGAGAGCGGGTTCGTCCAGAGCACCTCCCGCTGGGCGTTGACACGCCGGGTCGTCTGCTGGCGCTCTTCGGCTCGTCAGAGGTGTCGCGTTTCTCGTCAGGTTATAATGCCCTAAAAATGCCAGCCATACTCATAACCGGAGCCACGGGCACCGTGGGACAACGGGTGCTCCGTGCCTTACAGGCATTGGGCTCGGTCGGCGAGGTGCGGGCCGGGGTGCGCGACGTAGCCAAAGACGCGGCCCAGCTGCGAGAGTACCCCGTGGCGCGGCCCGTGCGCTTCGATTTTGAAGACCCCGACACGCTCGGCCCGGCGCTATCGGGCGTGGACCGGCTGTTTCTGCTGCGTCCACCGCAACTGGCTGACGTAGAGAAGGATTTTTTGCCACTCCTGGCGGCGGCGCGGGCGGGCGGGGTGCGGCACGTTGTGTTTTTGTCGGTGCAGGGCGCGGGCGAGCACACGATTGTTCCGCACCACAAGATCGAAGGGGCGCTGCGCGCGAGCGGGCTGGCGTACACGTTTTTGCGGCCCGCGTATTTCATGCAGAACTTCTCCACCACGCTGCGCGACGACCTGGTGCAGCGCGACCGGATTTTTGTCCCGGCCAGTGATGCCAAGTTTACGCTGGTGGATGTGCGCGACATCGGTCGGGTGGCGGCTGTGGTGCTGCAAAGCGCTGATCGCCACGTCGGCCGGGCCTACCCACTCACCTCGGCCGTGCCACTCGCCTTCGGTGAGATGGCCGTGCTACTCACGCAGGCGCTGGGACGCTCCATCCGCTACGAGTCGCCCAACCCGCTGCGATTTTTCTGGGTGAAGAAAAAGCAAGGGTTAGCCACGCCGTTGATCTTGGTAATGATTGCCTTGCACGTCGTCCAACGCTTCGTGAAGACGCCGCCCACTACCGGCTGCGTGCGCGAGCTGACCGGGCAGGAGCCCCACACCTTCACCGAGTATGCGCGGGACTACCGGGCGGCGCTGCGGCATGAAGGCAAGGCACAAGTTTGAGATTATCGCAAACTATGGCTGTTCCATTGTCCCGCTTCCCGTTCGTTCGAGCACCTTCTATACGGCAAGCGCGGCCTTGAGCTGATCGATCTTGACGATGGGCGTCGGGTCGGTGGCGGTCCGGCGGGCCAGGTGGTAGCTGGTCCAGTCGCCCAAATGCACCAGCGCCAGCAACCGAGCCAGCCGACTCGTCCCGACGGCCGTCGCCTCGAGCACGACGCCGCCAGCCGGCCGCACGAGTCCCTGCGTGACGGCCATGCGCCGGTTGATCCGCTCGTCGTCGTCGCTTGAGTGCAGAAACACGGCGGCGGTCCGGGCCAACAGATCGGGGTTGCGCTCCCAACCGACGATCTCGTTGTGGTTCATCTCCGGCAACTCGGCCCAATGCGCCAGCGTTTTGGCGTTCTCGGCCAACTGTCCGGCCCAGCGCCGAGCGACAGCGGCCAGCGGCGCCCCGGCGTAGATCATCGGCAACCGACCGACGAGTTGGGCGGCAAGCTGATCGGCCGGACCGTCGGTGGCGGCGTAGATCGGCGTCAGTTCGGCGATCTCGGCGGTGGCGTCCGTCAGTGCGGCGGTTTGGTCGGGCACCAATCCGGCTCGACCGAGCGCCAGCAGCAGCGCGCCGAACGAGTAGCCGAGCGCGGCCCGTGGCGGCATCCCGCCGACGAGCGGCAGCGCCGGATGTCCCAACCGACCGGCCCGAGCGGTCGCCTCGCCACCGGACGAAATCACGAGCACGCGGGCGCCGCGCTGAACGGCTTCGTCATAGACCGACAGCGTTTCCTCGGTGTTGCCCGAGTGGGTCGAGACGATGACCAGCGTCGCAGGCCCAACGAAGGCCGGAATCCCGTAATCGCGGACGACGACGAGCGGCACCGACAACGCGTCTCTCAGCGCCGCCGCGACCAGATCGCCGCCGATGGCCGACCCGCCCATCCCCGCCACGACGACCGAGGTCACGCTGCCCGCGTCGAGCCCGGCCAGCGACGGCCAGCGGGTCGCACTGTCGAGCGCAGTGCGGAGCATGTCGGGAAACCCATCGATCAGGGCGCCCATCTTCTGCGGATCGAACGTCATCGGGAGCGGTCGGTTGGGGAGAAAGGTCAAAGCGCGGCGTGGTAGTGGGTCAAACAGGCGACGACCGCCTCGACGGTCGGCAGCGCCAGCGCCTCGGCGGCGACCCGCTCGGCGTCGGCCAGCGTGGTCGAACGGATGATCCGCTTGATGTTCGCCAGCGCCGGACTGACGACGGAGAATTCGTCGAGCCCCAAGCCAACCAGCGGGATCGTCGCCAGCGGGGTGGCGGCGAGTTCGCCGCACATGGCGACCGGAATCCCGGCCTCGTGGCCCGAGCGGATGATGTGCCGGACCGTCCGCAGCACCGCCGGATGCAGTGGCTGATAATAGGACGTGATGATGTCGTTCGTCCGGTCGACGGCCAGCAGATACTGGACGAGATCGTTGGTTCCGATGGAGAAAAAATCGACCTCGCGGGCCAACTCGTCGGCCATCAGTGCGGCGCTCGGCACCTCGATCATCACGCCGATGGGCACCGTTGGGTCGAACGGAATCCCGTCCTCGCGCAACGAGTCCTGCGCCCGGACCAGCGCCGCACGGGCCGCACGGGCTTCCTCAAGCCCGCCGATCATCGGGAACATGATCTTGGCTTTCCCCTCGACCGACGCGCGCAAAATCGCCCGAAGCTGCGTGTGGAACAGCTCGGGGCGGTCGATCAGGATGCGGATGCCGCGCCAGCCGAGAAACGGGTTCGCTTCGGTGTAGGAGATCTCGGGCAGCACCTTGTCGCCGCCCAGATCGAACGTCCTGATCGTCACCGGCAGCGGCGCGGCGCGACTGAGCAGCGCACGGTAGGTTGCCGTCTGCTCCTCCTCCGACGGGAAGCGGCCCTGCGCCAAGAACAGGTGTTCGGTGCGGAACAGCCCGACGCCCTCGCCGCCACCGGCCGCCATCGCGTCGAGTTCCTCGACAAACTCGAGGTTGCTGACCAGATGAATCCGCCGCTTGCCGTCGGACGTGACAGCGGGCAGGTCGTGCAGTTCGTCCAACCGGGCGGTTGTCTGGGCGCGGGCCTCGCGTTCGCGCTCGTAGGAAGCAGTGGTTTCGGCCGTCGGGAAGGCGATCAACCGGCCGCGATAGCCATCGACGATGACCGGGTCGCCACTCTCGACCATCGACGTGACGCGGTGCAGCCCGAGCACCGACGGCAGCCCGAGCGAGCGGGTCAAGATCGCCGTGTGACCGGTCACGCCGCCGAAATCGAGCGCGAACCCGAGCGGATCGCGTCGGGAAAAGAGGATCACATCGGCCGGCGAGAGGTCGGCGGCGATGACGATCCGGTTGGGCTCGATCTGCGAGGTCCGCTTTCCCTGCCGCAGGTTGCGCAGGATTCGGTCGCGCACGTCGGCCATGTCGGCGCCGCGCTCGGCCAGATAATCGTCGCCGGCCAGTTCGAGCAGATGCTGGTAGCGGCTAATCTCGGCCTCGACAACCGAATCGGCGGCGATCTGCTCGGCCACGATCCGGTCGCGGATCGCATTGACCAGATACGGGTCGCGCAGCATCAGAATCTGCGCTTCGAAGATCTCCGCCCCGCCGTCCCCGAGCTTCTGTAGGGTGATCGAGGCGATCTTCCGCAGCTCGTGCTCGGCCTTGTCGAGCGCCTCGTCGAGTCGGGCCAGTTCGGTCGGCACCTCGCTCGACAGCAGCGGCCGGACGGTGGCCGAGGCAAGCTGTTCGGGCCGAAAATGATACGCCACCCCGATGGCGATTCCCGGCGCACCGACCAACCCCTCGATCACGATTTCCGCCCGCAACGGAGCCGCCGCGACGGTTGGCGCGGTCGATTCGGTCGGGGAAGCGGCGGGACTGCTCACCGGGATTATGCGGCTAAAGGGTTTTGATGTCACGTCTCAAAAATCGACGTGCAGGTGAAGCAAATCTCCGTTCGTGGTGAGCTTGTCGAATCCATGAACGGAGCCAC
>JBBSVG010000004.1:0-15995 GCA_038233775.1 Bacteroidota bacterium
CGACCGCTGCGATGGTCCCGATCTCGGTCGCCAGTCGCTCGGCTTCCTGTAGATCGTAGAGCGGACGCTTCGCCACCGGTTTGTCGGCGGCCCGAGTCGGACGCTCTTGCACGTCCGGGATCAGCGCCCCGAGTCCCTTGCCCAACGCTTGCTTGCTCATGCGAAACCCTGAAACCTAAAAACGAAATGCGGACCCAATCCGCAACGAGACTGGCGCGACTTACTCCGCCGACGGCGGCGCCGACCCGTCGCCGAGCGTGTTGGTCAGCCCTTGCTTGCGCTTGCGGCGTTCGAGCACCTTGCGGTAGAGCTTTTTGCCCTCGGCGGCCCGCAGTCCGCCGGTCGATTCGTCGTTGCTCCGGTCGAGTCCATCGCGCAAGATGATCTCCTGCGCCAGATGGACGTAGTTCTCCGAGCCGGTGCTCATCGCGTCATACAAAATGATCGGCTTGCCGAACGACGGCGCCTCGCTGATCCGCACGTTCCGGGCGATGATCGTCTCGAACACTTTCTCGCCGAAGTAGCGTTTGACTTCTTCAACAACCTGATTCGACAGCCGGAGGCGCGAGTCGTACATCGTCAGCAGCACGCCTTCGATGTCCAACTCCATATTCAGGTGCTTCTTGACGATGTTGATCGTGTTGAGCAACTGGCCCAGACCTTCGAGCGCGAAATACTCGCATTGGACCGGAATCAGCACCGAATCGGCCGCCGTCAGCGAGTTGAGCGTCAAGAGCCCAAGCGACGGCGGGCAGTCGATCACGACGTAATCGTACTTCCGCCGCGCCTTCGCCAGCGCCCGGAGCATGATCTTTTCGCGCTGCGGCACGTCGATCATCTCGACCTCGGCGCCGACCAAATTGATGTGGCTCGGGACCAGATCCAAGTACGGCACTTCCGTGTGCAGCGTCGCATCGGCCATGTCAACGCCGTCGATGAGCACCTCGTAGATGCTCGTCGTCAGCTCGCGCGGGTTGATGCCCAAGCCCGAGGTCGCGTTCGCTTGGGGATCGGTGTCGATGAGCAGCGTCGGGTGCTCGCTGACGGCCAGCGAGGCGGCGAGGTTGATCGCCGTGGTGGTCTTGCCGACGCCGCCTTTCTGGTTGGCGATGGCGATGACTTTGCCCATGATGCGGAGAGATCGATGAGAAACGAGCCGAGCGTCAGCTTCCGGCTTTCAGATCGTAGCGGTCGAACAGGACGACGGCCAGACCGACGGCGACGAGCAGGTGAACAGACAACACGACGGCCGCGAGCAATGGTCCGCCGACCGGCACTAGCCCGATGGCTTCGGTCAAACTCGCCTCCGCGACCGGACCAGCGGCCCACCGCTCCAGCGCGGCGAGATTCGTCCCGACGAGCAATTTCGGCAGCCAACCGAGCCACGACCAGCCGAGCACGCCGCCAAGCCACAGCGCGAGGCCGCCGATGATCCGCTCGCCGACGACCGCATAGAGCAGGCCGCCAGCCGTCGCAAGCGTCGGCGAGCGGGCGACGACGGCGAGCAGCAGCGCTAGCGCGGCATAGGGCAGCGGTCCGAGCACCGAAACGAGCATCGTCCGGCCGATGATCGCGGGCGCCGCAGCGGCTGTCGGATCGACCGGCGTCAGGTGAACCGGCGCCAGCAACCCGAACCCGAGCGAGACGACAACCGCAAGTCCGACGAACACCGCCGCAAACACCGCCATCGCGCCGAGCTTGCCGACGAGCAAGAACGCCCGTCCTTCGCCGCGAGCGACGACCGTCCGGGCCGTCCCCCAAGTGAACTCGCTGCCGACGAACGAGCCAGCCAGAATGATCAGCCCCGACGCGAGCAGCCCGCCCGCACTTGCGATCCCGCGACGGAGCACCACACCGGCCGGGGCGATCTCGCCGGTCGTCATCGGCCCGAGAAACCGCGTTACGAGGGCCATCAAGAGGAACAGCGCCCCCAATCCGAGCAACCAGAACGTGACCGGGCGCAGCCGCAGCTTGTAGAGTTCCGCCCGAAATGCGCCCATCAGGCCGCGCTCCCGGCTGCGGGCGCGGCGCCGGTCAGGTCGAGGAACAGCGACTCGAGCCGCGCCTCGTCCACCCGCAGTTCGCTGAGAAACAGGCCCGCTTCGGCCAGCGTCCGGTTGACGGCTTCGGCCCGGTCGGTTGTGACGCGAACGCGGCCATCGGCCTGCGCCGTCGCGGTGAACCCGGCGGCCGTCAGCGCCGACACGGCAGCAGCGGGATCGGCGACGCGAAGCGTTAGGGCGGGGTCGGTGCGGAGCAACTCGGCGGCGGTTCCCTGCGCCACGACCTTGCCTTGCCGGATGATCGCCAGTCGGTCGATGACTTGCTCGACCTCGGTCAACAGGTGGCTCGACAAGAGCACCGCCTTGCCCTGTCCGGCCAGTTCGCGCAGCAGGATGCGGACCTCGTGGATGCCCTGCGGATCGAACCCGTTCGTCGGCTCGTCGAGGATCAGCAGATCGGGGTCGCCCAACAGCGCGGCGGCCAGCCCGAGCCGACCTTTCATCCCGAGCGAATAGGTTTTGAACTTCGACTTGCCCCGACTGCCCAACCCGACCCGGTCGAGCACCGCCGCGACCCGAGTTTCCGGCAGCTCGCTCGCTTTCGCCAGCGCCCGCAGGTTGGCCTCGCCGGTCAGATAGGGATAAAAGGCCGGCGTCTCGACGACCGACCCGACCCGACGCAGCGTCGCCCGACTCGGTCCCCCGGCGCCGAACAGATCGACCGAGCCGGCCGTCGGATGAATCAGGCCGAGGACCATCGCCAGCGTCGTCGTCTTGCCCGCGCCGTTGGGGCCGATGAAGCCGACCACCTCGCCCGGCCGAACGGTCAACTCGACGCCCTCGACGGCGGTTCGGGCGCCGTAGCGCTTGGTCAGGCCGACGGCGCGGAGCGCGGGAGCGTCAGTCAACGGATGGAGCGGTGGCCTTCGTGAAACATCGCCGTGAAACGTGTCCGAAGATAGCGCGTCGGCAGGGGGAATGCAAAACGATTGGCGAGGGCGCGAAACCGGCGGACAGCCGAAACCCCCGCCGGTCGTCTGACCAACGGGGGTTTCGTGCAGCCGACAGCAATTTTACTCTGTCCTGATGAAGCACCGCGTCCGGCACTTGCCTTTGTCTGTCACCCTGAACGAAGTGAAGGGTCTCACGCCGAGGTCAACAGAACGTCGGGGTTCCTCGTGAGATCCTTCGCTACACTCAGGATGACAAGTCTACGGCAAACCAGGCACTCGGCGCAGCTTCACCGTGTAGCAACTTACTTGTAGCGGTTGGCGATGCGGAGTCGGTTGACCGAGCGTTGCAGCGCGATCCCAGCCCGCGTCCGGTCGATCTCGGCCAGCGCCTGGGCGTCGTTGACCCGAGCCTGGGCGCGGAGGCGGGATTCTTCGGCCCGAGCCACGTCGATCTCGTCCGACCGTTCGGCCGTCTCGGCCAGCATCACGACGCGGTTGTCGGCCACTTCGACGAAGCCGCCGCTGGTCGCATAATGGGCAACCGAGTTGTCCGGTCGCTTGACGATCACCTCGCCGACGGCGATGGTCGCCAGAAACGCGGCGTGGTTGTGCAGAATCTCGAACGCGCCGTCGGTGCCCGGCGCCCGGAACGAGAGCGCCTCGCCAACGTACGCCTGCCGCTGCGGCGTGACGATCTCGAGCTGAAACGGTGTCGGCATCAGGAATCAGAGCCAGAGAGAAAAAGCTCGGGTCGGCAGGATCACCCGCCGACCCGAGTCTAAGGACAGTTACTTGGTCAGCGTCTTGGCCTTCTCGACGGCTTCCTCGATGGAGCCGACCAGATAGAACGCGTTCTCCGGCAGCGAATCGTACTCACCGGCGACGATGGCCTTGAACGAGCGGATCGTGTCCTCAAGCTTGACGTACTTGCCCGCCAAGCCGGTGAAGACCTCGGCGACGAAGAACGGCTGCGAGAGGAACCGCTGCACACGGCGGGCGCGACCGACGACCAGCTTGTCCTCGTCGGACAGCTCGTCCATGCCCAGAATCGCGATGATGTCCTGCAAATCCTTGTAGCGCTGCAGCAGGTTCTTCACCGACTGCGCGACGTTGTAATGTTCGTCACCCAGAATAGCCGGGCTGAGAATCCGCGACGACGAATCGAGCGGATCGACGGCCGGGTAGATGCCCTGCTCGGCGATGGAGCGGGACAGCGTCGTCGTCGCGTCCAAGTGGGCGAACGTCGTGGCCGGGGCCGGGTCGGTCAGGTCGTCGGCCGGGACGTAGATGGCCTGCACCGACGTCACGGAGCCGTTCTTGGTCGAGGTGATCCGCTCCTGCAGCTCGCCCATCTCGGTCGAGAGCGTCGGCTGATAGCCCACCGCCGACGGCATCCGGCCGAGCAGCGCGGAGACTTCCGAGCCAGCCTGAGTGAAGCGAAAGATGTTGTCGATGAACAGCAGCACGTCGCGGCCTTCGCGGTCGCGGAAGTCCTCGGCGATGGTCAGCCCGGTCAACGCGACGCGGGCGCGGGCGCCGGGCGGCTCGTTCATCTGTCCGAACACGAGCGCCGCTTTGCTGTTGCTCAACCCCTCGGCCGTCGCGTCGTCGCGGTTGCCCGAGTCGTGATAGGCCTTGCCGTAGTCGATGATCCCGCTCTCCAGAAACTCGGCCAACAGGTCGTTCCCTTCACGGGTCCGCTCGCCGACGCCAGCGAAGACCGAGTAGCCACCGTGCTGCTTGGCGATGTTGTTGATCAGCTCCTGAATCAGCACCGTCTTGCCGACGCCAGCGCCGCCGAACAGCCCGATCTTGCCGCCCTTCGAGTACGGCGCGAGCAGGTCGATGACCTTGATCCCCGTCTCGAACATCTCGGTCGCCGGTGCCAGTTCAGAGAACGGCGGCGGGGCGCGGTGGATCGGCAGCCGTCGGGTGCCGTCGAGCGGGACGTTCAGCCCGTCAATCGGGTCGCCGATGACGTTCAGCAGCCGACCCAGCACGGCCTGGCCGACCGGGACGCTGATCGGCGAGCCGATGTCCTCGGCGATCATCCCGCGAACGAGGCCGTCGGTGGCGTCCATGCTGATGGTGCGGACGCGACCCTCGCCCAAGTGCTGCTGCACCTCGAGGATCAGGTCGCCGGCGTCCTTGCGCGGCACCCGGATGGCGTTGAGGATGGCCGGCATGGCCGATTCCTCGGTGAAGTCCACGTCGACCACCGGGCCGATGACCTGCGCGATTTTGCCCTTGAGCATCGTGTCTGGGTCCGAGTTGGGAGTTGGGGTGTTGAGAACCGGGGCCGACCGTCTTGCCGCCGATGGGACCGCCCCGCACCGGCGGCGGGAGTCCGCACGCGGCCGAATCGGGACCGAACCGGGCTTTGCTGCGAAAGCGGTCAGGCGAGTCGGCTCCAATCCGCGAATGACGGGCCAACTCCGCATCGGAGACGAACCGCTCGGCCCTACCTTGCAACCCAACCGTCCGGCGGCGCCGATGTCCGTCGCCGATGCCGAGGCCCAAGCGTCCCCGAAAAAAGCCAAAGGAATCGCAATGCCCGACCCTGAGGTGCTCATCTCCGGCGCCGGCCCCACCGGCCTGCTGCTCGCGCTCTGGCTGACGAGGCTCGGCGTGCGGGTGCGGATCGTCGATCTCAAACCCGGTCCGACGACCGAGACTCGGGCCATCATCGTCCAAGCCCGGACGCTGGAGTTCTACGATCAACTCGGGCTCGGCCGGGAGACGATGGCCCACGGTCGCCGCTTCGAACAACTGGCGATCTTCGCCCGAGGCAACCTGGCGGCGCGGGTCCGCCTGGGCGGCGTCGGCGACGACCTGACGCCGCATCCGTACCTCTACATCTTCACGCAGGACCAGAACGAAGCGCTATTGCTGGCCCATCTGGAGGCGCTCGGCGGCGCGGTTTCGTGGGAAACCGAGCTGACCGGGTTCACGCAGGACGCCGACGGTGTGACCGCCACGCTCCGTCGGGACGGACAGAGCGAGACGGTGCGGGCCGCCTATCTCGCCGGTTGCGACGGTGCCCGCAGCACCGTCCGGCAGACGCTGGAGATTCCGCTCGCCGGCGGCACTTATGCAGATCGGTTCTACGTCGCCGATGTCGTGCTGTCGGGCAAGCTGAGCGAGGGTGACGGCAACCTGTTCATCACCGACGACCGGTTCATCGCCGTGTTTCCGATGGTCGAGCCGCATCGCTACCGGATCGTCGGGCAGGTGCCGCCGGATGCGGGCGAGCAGCCGGACTTCGAGCAGGTGCGCCCGCAGATCGAGGCGAGCGGCGCCCTTCGGATCGAGGCGCTGGTCTGGTTCTCCAGCTACCGCGTCCACCACCGGGTTGCAGATCGGTTGGGCGACGGGCGCGCCTTTCTGCTGGGCGATGCCGGTCATGTCCACAGCCCGGTCGGTGGTCAGGGGATGAACACCGGGCTTGGCGATGCGGCCAATCTGGCGTGGAAGCTGGCCCAGACGCTCGGCGGCGGCGGAAACGAGGCGCTGCTCAACAGCTACGAAGCCGAGCGCCGCCCGTTCGCCGTCTCGCTCGTCCGCACCACCGACCGCGTGTTCAGCGCCGTTGTCAACCCGAGCCGACTGGCTCGGTTGGTTCGGTTGACGATCCTGCCGAGGCTCATCGCCCTGTTCTCTCGGTCGAAAACCGTGCGCCGCGCCCTGTTCGGGCTCGTCTCGCAACTGCGAATCCATTACCCGACGAGTCCGCTGAGCAGCGGCCAAGCCGGCCGGGTGCGCGGCGGCGACCGGCTGCCGTGGGTGCCGCAGGCGACGGGCAGCAACTTCGACGCGCTCCGCACGCTTGGCTGGCAGATGCACATCTATGGCGAGCCGCCGCCGGAGGCCGCCGACTGGTGTGCCGCCCGCACGCTTCCGCTGCACGTTTTTCCGTTCACCTCGACCACGCGCCGCGCCGGATTCAGCCGGAACGCGCTCTGTCTGGTCCGACCCGACGGCCACGTTGGTCTGGCCGTGACGCGCTTCGACCGGGCGCGTCTGGACGCCTACGCCGACCGCTGGCTCGCCCCAGCCAGCCGCATATATGCCGAATGATCAACCATAAGGACACCGCCGATGCAACCGCTGGTACCGGATTATTTGGTCGCGCTCGCCCAACAGATCGGCACGCTGAGCGCGTTTCTGGGCGGCCTCTCGGCGGCGTTGCTCGTTGCCCTGCTGGCGATGCAACTGCCCAAGAGGGTCGCTGGCTGGACCATCGCGCTGGCGGCGGCGGCCGTCTCGTTCATCGTCTCGGTCGTGGCGACCACGCTTCTGGTGACAGCGCTGCACCCGCACGCGCCCGCTGCGGTGGCCGGGGTCGGCTTGCTCAAAGGGCGTGTGCTGACCGTCCTGCCGTTCGCGCTGGGGATCTTCCTGCTGCTCGGCTGCATCGGGCTGACCGGCTGGCTCCGCTCACGGCGCATGGGCCAAATCACGACGATCATCGCCGCGCTCGGCGCCCTGTTGATCGCGAACCTGATGGTCAACGTCGGCTGAACCGATGGGCCAAACAGCAAACAGCCCCGACCGGTGAGGATCGGGGCTGTTTGGGTGCTGCGGCTGGGGCCACCCACCGGACTCGAACCGGTGACCTGCTGTTTACGAAACAGCTGCTCTACCAACTGAGCTAGGGTGGCGTGCGCGTCGGGGTGGCAAAGATACGACCCGTCGGTCGGGGCTGCAAGTGTCGGTCAACTTTTTCCTGACCGAAACCCGGTGTCGGTCAACTCTTTCCTGATTCACAGCCGGCGTCGGTCAACTTTTCCCCTGACCGAAACCCGGTCGCCGGGACGGCCGTAGCGGTCGGCAACCGCTTCCCCGATCCACCGATTGAGACTCCGCCATGCCGACCGTCAGCCCAATCCACTCGATCCGCGCCGGCGTCGCAGCGCTGATGGGCAACCCGATGCGAACGATGCTCGCCGCGCTCGGCATCCTCATCGGCACCGCCGCCCTCGTCGCGGTGCTGGCGCTCGGTGACGGGATGGAGCGCTACGGCCGCGAGCAAGTCGCCGAGACGACGAGTTTGCAGACGGTCGCGCTCGAGCCGAAAACCACCGAAACCATCGACGGGATCGCCTTTCCCCGACGCGACACGGCCGTGTTCACCCCGCTCCACGCCGACGCTCTTTCACGGTTGCCGGGCGTGACGGCGGTTCGGCTGATCCAGAGCGGCGCGACGCTGATCGGCCGGACGGCGGGCGACACGGCCCGTCGCGGCGCGATGCTGATCGGTTCGCTCTCGAGCGACGAGGCGCAACTCACCCAACCGGTCGCCGCCGGACGGTTTCTCGATTCGGCCGAAGTCGCCGCCGAGGCGCCGGTCGTCGTGTTGTCCGACGGGCTGGCCCGAGCGCTCGCTGTCGGGACGGAACCGGCGGCGGCGCTGGTCGGACGAACGGTCTGGCTGAAAGACCGGGCGTTCCGCGTCGTCGGTGTCCTGGCGAAGCCGAAGGTCGAGACGACGGCGTCGGCGCTGGTCCCGGTTGGATTGGTCCGCTCACTGATCCTCTCGACGCCGCGCCCGCCGACGCTGTACCTGCGCGTCGCGACGATTGAGGCCGTCGATTCGGTCAAAACCGCCACCGAGCGCTACTTGGCCGGGTTGCCGGGCGACTGGCGCAAAAAGGTCACGGTCGGCACCCAAGCGGCCCGACTGGCGCAGCTGCGACAGGCGATGCTGGTGTTCAAAGGGTTTATGGGCGCGATTACCGCCATCGCGCTGCTCGTCGGCGGGATCGGGATTATGAACGTCCTGCTCGCCTCGGTCGCCGAACGGACCCGCGAGATCGGCGTCCGCAAAGCCGTCGGTGCCACACGCGGACAGGTGCTGACGCAGTTTCTGGCCGAAAGCGTGGCCGTCGCCGGGATCGGCAGCGGAGCGGGCGCGCTCCTCGGGTTCGGCGGCGCCTTTGCCGCGACGGCCGCGATCCGCGCCACCACCGACGCACCGCTGCACGCCGCCTTCACCTGGCCGACGCTCGCCGTCGCCGTCCTGTCCGCCGTCTCGGTCGGGCTGCTGTTCGGCCTCTACCCCGCCCTCCGCGCCGCCCGCCTCTCGCCCATCGACGCGATCAGACACGACTGAAGAGAGCGATGAATGATGAGCGCGGATTGATGAAACGGCGGCGCGGCGTTGTTTCCGGTCGCCGTTGCCGACCTCTTGCCTTTGGCTAAAAACCGATCTCCGGTCGTGGTGAGCCTGTCGAATCCACAACGGAGCCACCACAGCCGACCACTTTCGTTGCCGTTTCCCGCCGTGAGCTGATAGCTGACGGCTGATAGCTTCCGTTGCATCAACTAACCAGACTTGTGCGGACGGTGTGGGCCTCGTAGGCGCGGGTGTCGAGGATGTCGCGGATCTGGGCGATGGCGTGGTCGAGTTCGCCGTCGGCGGTGTAGAAGTGCGGCGAGACGCGGATTCCGGCGCCGGGACGGTAATCGACGATCACCTCGCGGCGGAGCAGTTCGCGGCTGACTTCGTAGCCGTGTGGCACGTCGAAGGCGACCGTTCCGCCGCGACGGTCGGGGTCGCGCGGCGTGTGCGTCGGGAAGCCGTTGGCGTCGGCCAGATCGAGCAATCGGGCCGTCTGGCGCATTGATTTGGCCCGGATCGCGGCCATCCCGACTTGCTGAATCAGCTTCGGACCGGGCTGAACTGCGTGCAGCGACGGGATCGGCGGCGTGCCGTTGAGGAAGCGAAACGCATCGTCGCGGAGATCCATCTCGCCCTCGAAGGCGAACGGTCGGCGGTGCGCTTGCCAGCCGGTCACGCCGGGCGAGAGCGTCGGGATCAGGTCGGGCCGGACGTAGAGGAAGCAGCCGCCGGGTCCGCCGCAGAGCCATTTCAACACGCCGCCGACGAAGAAATCGACGCCGAGCGCTTGGACATCAACCGGCACCGTCCCGACGGATTGATAGCCGTCGAGAATCACCTTCGCGCCGACCTCGTGCGCCCGGCGGATGATCGCGTCGGCGTCCATGATGAAGGCCGACTTGAACAAAACGTGCGAAACTGGCACCAACAGCGTCCGCTCGTCGATGGCGGCCAGAAAGCGCTCGGTGTCGTGCGTCATCCCGTCGCTGCTCGGGACGACGATCAGTTCGGCGCCACGAGGGACGGCAAGCTGTTCATAGACGTAGCGAACCGAGGGAAACTCGAGTTCCGGGATGACGATGCGGTTCCGCTCGCCGGAGAAATCGAAGCACGAGATGAGCAGCGCTTGGATCAGCGAGATGTTGCCGTGCATCGAAACGGTGCCCGGTTGGGCGTTGAGCAGCGGCGCGATGCACGTCTCGGCGACGGTGATCGGCAGTTCCCACCACCCGTCGGCCCACGCCCGCACGCCACGCGTTGCCCACGTCTCGGCATAGTGCTGCATCTCGCCGAAGACCGCGCGTGGCATGGCGCCGAGCGAGTTGCTGATGAGGTACGTCGAATCGGCGAGAATCGGAAACTCGTCGCGCCAGCCCAACAGATCGTCGGTGTCCATATCGTCAGTCGGTTGGATTATTGGCCTGTTTCGGTGCTGGACCGACGTGTCGTATACAGCCAGATCACGAACAGCGTCCCGAAGATGAAATCGCCCGCGCCGGCCATCAGGGCTTTCGCCGGCAGCATTCCCGCCGCCCAATATCCCCCAAGGAGCCCGAAAAATGCCAATTTTCCGGCCCCCGTCACCGACACGAAGACCCGGTCCGCCACCCCCCGCAGCCCGATCCACAGATAGGCGATGCCAAGGATGAAGATAAACGTCCCCAGCGCCGCGCGGTAGAGCGGGTGCCCGTCGTTGGGGAGGCCGCCCAGATCTCGCAGCCATTCGGCGCCAGGAAGGAAAGCGAGCGAGCCGAGCACGTTCATCACGGCCGTCCCCAACATCGCCACGCGCATCCAGTTAGGAAGTCTCATCAATCACCAGAACAGCCTTTTTGCCGCCTCGCCCTCGGAATCTGAGCAGATTGCGCTGCTGTCGGGTCGAGAAATGGTCAGGCGAAAAGCACCGTCAGAATCATCATCAGCACCACAACCGAGTACAACACGACGGCGCATCCGAACTGATTCGGATGCGCCGTCCGCTCTATCGGCCTCCCTCCCATCACTATCTCGCCTTGTCGCAGCCCGTCAAACACCAGGGCGCCGACGAACAGCGCCATCCCGAGAGACAAAAACGCTTGATCGTAACCCAGCACGTCCCAGAGATAGGCGACTGGGTACACCGCCACGGCGACAATCAGCAGCACCCACAGCGACCAACTGCGAGGCCGACCGGTACTCGTTTGCAGTGAAACCGGTTGGGTCGCGAGTCCGACAAGCGGTTCCGGTTTCCCGCAAGCGAACGCCTCGAAGGCGCGGTTCACCGTCGAAAGCGCGAGCGCCTGATTGTTCGTGCGCCGATGGTCGCCGCTCACCGCCCTGTGCTCGATCAGGAAGCCGGTGGCGGACGAACCCGCCACCTGAATGAAAGCGCCGTCCGCCCGCGAGAGGATCACGAACGGCTTGCGCTTGCCGTCGATTCCGGCCAGCGCATCGCGAATCTGCCGGAGCGTGGGCGACTCGACCGTTGCGCCGCCTCCCACCTCAAGGGTCAGAAAGGCAGCGGTCGGCCTTGATCCGTCCGGCGCCGACAAGCCCGCATCGGATAGGTTGCCCGGAGGCAGCACGCGGCTCACGGGGGAACGGTGCTCATGTGTCCGGCGACGATCCGCCAGCCGTCGGGCCGCTCGCACCAAACCCGCGTGTAGCGGAGCACGCCGCCCACCGGCGCCCCGTCGTAGGTGCCTTCGATCTCCATCCGCACGCTCACCACGACGGTCGAGCCGCAGCGGACCAGATGGCGGTCGCTCGGGTCGAAGCGGACCAGCCGCAGCAGCCGCGCCCGGTGCGCGTCGAGATCGGCCTGCTTGCCGACCACCGTCCCGTCGAGCGCCGTGAAGATCAGCTCATCATCGATCAGCCGGTCGAGGGCAGCGACATCGTTGGCGAACATCGCCTCGCGCAGGTCGGCCTCGCGGGCGAGAATCACGTCATCGGTCGGATCGATTGTCATCGTTCGGAAGTCTCGTGCTCAATGTGACCGAACGAGGCAAGGCGGCGGGCATCCATCCGAGCTTATGAGCGAATAATCAACGCGTCCATCTGGGGAGCCCCAATCAGCGAGACGCTGCGCCACACGCGTTGCGTCGGCCCTGTCGGCTCGCCAGCAACGAGAGGGACGCCAGCGATGGGAGCAGGATCAACGTCAGAAACGTCGGTGCGCCGACGAGGGCAGCGGCAAGGATGGCGGCGGCCCATAGCATGGCCTGGGTCAGCTCGTATTTGCGGTTCATAGCTATCTCCCGAGAGAAAACGGTGAATGGTTTGGCGACAAGCCCACCCGGCGCGAAGCGGGCCGGGCGTCATCCGAGAAGCTCGCCCGTTCGGCGGCGCCATCAGCATCGAAGCCGCATTTCACGAGATCCGTCTAAAAAGACGTTCCGCGATCTCGTGCCCGCGCTCCAATCCCTCCTGAGTGAGCCCGACGGACTTGGCTTTTGTGGCGGGATCGTCGATGAACCCTTGGGCGTGCAACCGGTCGAGCACGTCGAAGTCAAAGCCTTTCCAGGCTCGGCCGCCGTCGAAACTGAACACAGCAAGGAGCGCAAGAACAGCGTCCTCGATTTTTGTCTGATCGTAGTCCATATCCTACGAGCCTCCAAGAATTAGGTTTCAACAGACACCAGCGACCTGAAAATGGACGCCGCCTATTTGCTCGTCCCCCGATGGAAGCGGAGGGTCAGATCCGTGAATGGAAACCGGGACAGGATGAGCAAGTCGGCTGTCAGCTTCTCGACCTCCGAGCGCGTGACGATTCCTTGGTAGTCATCCAAGAAGAGCATCCCGTCTTCGACCTGGAACCTGTAGCGAAACAGGGTGTCGGCGACCCAGGGTCCGGTTTACAGGAAGCCGACAACCAGACTCCCCAGCCCGACCAAGCGAACGGCGCGCGCAACGGTGTGGAGTTGCAGATAGTCGCGCGGCAGCCCCAGGTCGATCAGCCGTCGTCTCGTGTAGAAAAAACTAACGACGACGTAGAGAGCCAGCGCGATCCAATAGCCGGTCAACCAGAGGTCGGCGGCCGAGGGAATATAGCGGGTCAGGGCGAAAAAGACCCCGATCAGCAACACGATGGGGATCATGGAATACGCTCTCATGCCGCTGAATCCGTCGATAAGCGATAGCTTCTGCTCGGGCGTCAACAGCCGCAGGGCGCGTTCGGCCAGGAATCGGCTGAGAAAGACGGTCAGGAGAAATACACCGATGCCGATCTCGAAGGTCATGGTTGAGTGGAATTATAGGGTTGGTGGCTGTCTCGGCTGATCGACTTTTGGCGCGATGACCGCCTGCATCGCCATCGGACGGCGACCCAGCAGCCGCTCGAGCGTCGGGTCGATGCGGGCGAACTCGCCAGCTCGGCTCGCGCGGTAGAACCCAAGCGTGATGTCGGCGGCGCGCTGCGGGGCACCGCGTGCGGCCATCCGCGCCCGCAACTCGTCGTCCGGGATGAGCTGCCGGAGGACGGGGCGGCCCTGAATCTCCGAGGCGATCCTGGCCAAATCGGCCAGATCGAGCGCCTGAGCGCCGGTGAGCGGCGGTGTCGGTCCGTCGTACCGTCCCTCGTCGGCGAGAACGATGGCGGCGGCCTCTGCCAGATCGGCGTGCGCCGTCCACGACACCTTGCCGTCGGCCGGCGCCGAGAGCACGCCCGTTTGCAGCGAGTCGCCCATAAAGGCAATCCCGCTCGCTGAGTAGAATCCGTTGCGCAGCGCGGTCCACGAGAGGCCGGACTGCCGAAGCATCTCCTCGGTCGCGGCGTGGTGGTGCATCGGGGGAAACGCCGAGTCGGCACCGGCGGCCATGTGGCTCGTATAAACGACACGCCCGGCGCCAGCAGCGCGTGCCGCCGCGATGGCCGTGCGGTGCTGGGCAAGCGGATCACCGCCGTACGACTGGGCGTTGGACGAGACGATCAACACCTGTGTGGCCCCCTCGAACGCCTGCGCGAGGCTGTCTGGATCGTCGAAGTCGCCGCGCCGGACACGGACGCCGAGCGCTTCCAAAGCCGACGCCTTTTCCGGATCGCGGACGCTGACACCCACTTGGCTCGCGGCGACGCGCTCAACAAGCCGCTCGACGATGGCCCGACCGAGTTGGCCCGTGGCTCCGGTGATGATGATCATGGCCGACTCCTGAGAGGATGGGTAGGGAACTGCCTTTCAGCGGCACGGTAGCCGCGAGGCAGGAGGTTGTGTGGCGTCGTTTCTTTGTTCAGGGGGCGGATTTCGGCAACTCCCGCGCGGCGAACTCGGCAAAGGTCTCGAATTTCACATCGGGGTAGCGGATGTTCGTAGGTCCGTCAGCGCGGTCTGGCCGGTCAGCATGTAGAGTTGATAGGCCAGCATGACGACCTTGAACGGGTTGGCCTTGTCCCGAGCCGCCACGGCCATCGCAGCCCGCAGGTCGTGCTCGTCGCCGAGCGAGTGGCGCTCGAACGTGCGACCGGTTTGCTGCTCGATCACGGCGGCGGCATCGAGGATCGACGGTCGGTCGCCTGCGAAGGCGAACTTGCCGCCGGGCACGCCCCTGTCGAGCGCGACGCGGGCCGTCATCCGGGCGGTGTCGGCGACGGAAGTGACCTCAATCGGCCGCGTGCCGTCGCCCCAGAACCGGACAACACCAGTGTCATAGTCGATGGGTCCGGCGCCGGGCTTGAACATAGTCATGAAGGCGCCGTTGAGGATGTGAATCGCCTCCACCCCCGTGGCTGCGATGGCCTCACAGTGCGGCGCAGGTCGAACATCAGGTGCTCGCCCGGCGTCGCCTTGAACAGATCGTCCGTGTCGGCCACGCCGAACCCATCGGCCCAAACGGGTTCGCCTGTCCGAACGATAGCGACGGCAAGCCCCGGCGTCGGGTTGGCGTGCCAGAGCGAATCGAGCGTCGGCCGAAACGACTCGAGTGCGGGTTCTACCTTTCCGCCCTGAGCGCGCACAGCCGGGGCCAGCGCCGACGATGCCCGCACGAACGCCGACGTTTCCGCCCTGAGCGCGCACAGCCGGGGCGCCCAAGACTTGCAGAGCAATCAGCCCAGCGCAGCCAACGATCCTCGCCAAAGAGAGTTGCATCAGCAAAAAAGAGTCAGGGAAACAGCCGGCTGCTCAACCGAGAAAGACACAGCGGAAAGGCGCGTTTATGACGCTCGGAGCAGTTCGTTACAGCGCATGGTCAGGCATTGCGGTCATTCGGAGTTGAGCACTCGCAGTCGGCAATAATATCGGCGCAACGTTCGTCCAATTCTTCACGGTGCTCGGCGACCGTAGGAGACAACGCAATGCGATGGATGTCCGCGCGAAAGATGGAATAAAGTTCTGGCGAGTGGCGGAATAGCCCGATGAGCCAATATTGCCAAGTGAAGTCGTCCCCCGAAAAGACTCGTCGGATATGAGGTTCGAGCGGCGCACCAATGGACGCGAGGAATGGGAAAAGTTCATGGGCAACAGGCCAGTTATAGTCTTGAAGCCATTCCATTAACTCGTAAAGAATCGGAGCGACCGCAGGATAACCAGATTCTACTGCAAGACGAGCAGTAGCAATGTCGGATTTATGCTTTGGGACTAATGAATGAGTTGACACCATCTCTCGCAAATAATTATACAGATCGAATCCCACATGACACGCGAAGTCGACCGTCAGCCATAAACGCCGACACTCACTTGAATCCGTCTCAAACTATACAATCTCAGCGGCAGACGCAAGTGAATTTGCGAATCCACACCGGTCAGGATGCTTCGCAGCGGCGCTTGATGATCCGCAGAATATACTGTTGCAGATCGGCCATGAGCGCCTCGGTCCAGAGGTGCGAGTAGAAATTGAACCCGGTCGAGAGCCGCTGCTCACTGGAGAGATGCAGCACGACGCGATGGTCGGCCAGCGGTTCGAGCCAGTAGGTGCCGTTGAGGACGTCGAAATAGGGACCAC
>JBBSVG010000005.1:0-15683 GCA_038233775.1 Bacteroidota bacterium
AACGAGCGGTAGTTGATCGTCTCCGGCTTGAGAACCTCGCCGTAGGACCGACCGAGAATGGCGTCAGGCGACGCCAAGCTGATCGTGATCCGGCCGAAGTCCTTCTTAAGCTGGCTCTGGCTGGTGGTGAAAGCCAAGTGAACCTCCCTTATGCTCCTCTGCTGCCCGGCGCGGTTCGGGACTCGGTCTGAGCCCCCCGCCTCCGGACGCCGCGTTCTCACTTGTCCTCTCTGCCGACCCGCACGGTCGGCCATCGGGGCGACGGGAACCCTCCTCGGGGCGACCGAGCGGGGGGCGTCGCCGGTCCGGTGGCGGACGGCGGGCCAAGCGGTCCATCTCGGGACAGAGCCGGGCAGCAACGCGCCACCCGACCCCATTCCGTCGGTTAGTCGATCTTGACCTCGAGCCCCAGCCCCTGCAACTCGCGCAACAGGACGTGGAACGACTCGGGGATGCTCGCGTCTGGCAGGTTCTCGCCCTTGACGATGGCCTCATAGACCTTCGACCGGCCCGGCACGTCGTCGCTCTTGACGGTCAGCATCTCCTGCAAGACGTGGCTGGCGCCGTAGGCTTCAAGCGCCCAGACCTCCATCTCGCCGAAGCGCTGGCCGCCGAACTGCGCCTTGCCGCCCAGCGGCTGCTGGGTGATGAGCGAGTACGGTCCGATGCTCCGGGCGTGGATTTTATCATCGACTAAGTGGCTCAGCTTGAGCATGTAGATCTGCCCAACCGTCACCTCTTGGGCGAACGCCTCACCGGTCCGCCCGTCGAACAGCTTCGTCCGGCCAGCTTCCGGCAGACCCGCCTTGGTCATCTGCTCGGTCACGTCGTCGTAGGTCGCCCCGTCGAAAATCGGCGTGGCGAACGTGACGCCGAGCTTCTCGGCCGCCCAGCCCAAGGCCGTCTCGTAGATCTGGCCCAAGTTCATCCGGCTCGGCACGCCCAACGGGTTGAGCACGATATCGACCGGCGTCCCGTCGGCCAGGAACGGCATGTCCTCCTGCGGGACGATCTTCGCGACGACGCCCTTGTTGCCGTGGCGCCCGGCCATCTTGTCGCCGACCTGCAACTTGCGCTTCTTGGCAACATAGACCTTCGCCGACTGGACGATGCCCGGCGGCAACTCGTCACCAACCTGGAGCTTGAACTTGTCGCGCTTCTGATCGTCGTCGAGAATCCCAACCACCCGCTGGTAGTTGCGGTACAGCTCGATGGCGAGCCGGTTGACCGTCTCGTCGTCGGTCCACGGCGCGGTGAAGTCCAGATCCGGCAGCGTGTCCATGTTGGCCGTAAAGACATCGCCCGAGAAGACGGTGCTCTGACGGACGAACGTCCGGCCGCCGTTGGTCCGCACGCCCGCGCTCGACTTGCCAGAGAGCAACTCGGTCAGCTTCATCGCCAACCGACGCTTGGCCGCGCCGACGCCCGAGTGGTACACGCCCTCGATCTGCTCCGTCCGGTCCTTGTCGTCCTTCTTGCTGGCCGCGTCCTTCTTCTTCCGGCTGAACAGCTTCGTGTCGATCACGACGCCCTTCAAACCCGGCGTCGCCTTCAACGAGGCATCCTTCACGTCGCCGGCCTTGTCGCCGAAGATGGCGCGGAGCAGCTTCTCCTCCGGCGTCGGGTCGGTCTCGCCCTTCGGCGTGATCTTGCCGATCAGGATGTCGCCCTCGCGGACCTCGGCGCCGACGCGGATGATCCCAGCCTCGTCCAGATCCTTGGTCGCCTCTTCCGAGACGTTCGGGATCTCACGAGTCAGCTCTTCCTCGCCGCGCTTGGTGTCGCGGACCTGCAACTCAAACTCCTCGATGTGGATCGAGGTGTAGATGTCCTCGCTGACGACCCGCTCCGAGATGACGATGGCGTCCTCGAAGTTGTAGCCGCGCCACGGCATGAAGGCGACGAGCATGTTCCGCCCGAGCGCCAACTCGCCCCGGTCGGTGGCCGGTCCGTCGGCCAGAATCTGCCCCTTCGCCACCCGCTGGCCGGGAACGACGATGGCTTTCTGGTTGATGCACGTGTCCTGGTTCGTCCGGAAGAACTTCACCAGACGATAGGTGCGGATCTTCTCGTCCTCGAAGGCCGGGTCGAACCCCTTGATCTTCTTGTCGTACTTGACCGTGATCTGCGTCGAGCTGGCCGTCATGACGACGCCATCGTCCTCGGCGACGATCATCGCCCGGCTGTCGCGAGCGATCCGCTCCTCCAGCCCGGTACCGACGTACGGCGCCTCCGGACGCAACAGCGGCACCGCCTGACGCTGCATGTTCGAGCCCATCAAGGCGCGGTTGGCGTCGTCGTGCTCGAGGAACGGAATCAGTGCGGCGGCGGCGCTAACCAACTGGTTGGGCGCCACGTCCATGAACTGCACCTCCAGCGGCGCGAGCACCGGGAAGTCGCCCTGGAGTCGGCTGACAACCTTGTCGTTGACGAAGTTGCCGTTCTCGTCGAGAATGGCGTTCGCCTGGGCAATCGTCACCTCGTCTTCCTGCTCGGCCGTGAGGAACTCGATGTCGCCGGTCACGACGCCTTCCTTGACCTTGCGGTACGGCGTCTCGATGAAGCCGAACTCGTTGATCGTCGCGTGGATACAGAGCGACGAGATCAGTCCGATGTTCGGCCCTTCCGGCGTCTCAATCGGGCAGAGCCGACCGTAGTGCGTGTAATGCACGTCTCGCACCTCGAAGCCAGCGCGTTCGCGGGTCAGGCCACCCGGTCCGAGCGCCGAGACGCGACGCTTGTGCGTCAACTCGGAGAGCGGGTTCGTCTGGTCCATGAACTGCGACAACTGGTTCGTCCCGAAGAACGCGTTGATCACGCTCGAGATCGTCCGGGCGTTGACCAGATCGCTCGGGGCGAAGTTCTCGGCGTCGCGGAGGTTCATCCGCTCCTTGATCGTTCGGGCCATTCGGGCCAGACCGACGGAGAACTGGGCCGCCAACTGCTCACCGACGGTCCGCACGCGGCGGTTGCCCAAGTGGTCGATGTCATCCACCGAGCGGTTGCCCGCCTGCAACGCGACCAGATAGTTGATGATCGAGACGATGTCTTCCTTCGTCAGGACCGTCACGTCGGTCGGGATGTCGAGGTCGAGCTTGGCGTTGATCCGGTACCGGCCGACGTCGCCCAGATCGTAGCGCTTGGGCGAGAAGAACAGCCGGTCGATCAGTTGCCGCGCCGTTTCGAGATCAGGCGGCTCGCCCGAGCGAAGCTGGCGGTAGATCTGATACAGCGCCTCTTCCTCGTTCTTCGCCGTGTCCTTGTTGATCGTGTTGATGATCAACGCGCCCTCGGCGCTCGTCTCCTCGTTGAACGAGAGCACGCGAACGCTCGCCAGCCCGCTCTCGCGCAGCTTGACGAAATCGTCCTCGGTCAACATCGTCCCGTTGGCGAGGACCAACTCGCCGGTCGCTTCGTTGATCGCGTCGATGGCGACCCGGCGACCGACGTGCGTCTCGGTCAGATCGGCCGGCGCGACCGTCTCGATCAGGTTGAACAGCTCGAGCAACGACTCGTCGGTCGAGAAACCGAGGGCGCGCAAGAGCGTCGTGACCGGAAACTTCTTCTTCCGGTCGATGTAGGCGTACATGACCGCGTTGACGTCGGTCGTGAACTCAACCCACGACCCCCGGAACGGGATGATCCGGGCCGAGAACAGCTTGGTTCCGTTCGGGTGGACCGACTCGCCGAAGAACACGCCCGGCGACCGGTGCAACTGGCTGACGATCACCCGCTCGGCGCCGTTGATGATGAACGTGCCCTTCCGGGTCATGTACGGCATGTTGCCCAGATAGACTTCCTGCTCAATCGTATCGACGTAGTCCTCGGTCCCCTGGTACTCCTCCTTCGTCGACAGCCGGAGCTTGGCCTTCAGCGGCACAGCATAGGTCAGCCCGCGCTCCTGGCACTCCTCGACCGTGTAGCGCGCATTCTCCGTGTAATACTCAACGAACTCGAGCAGGTAGTTCTCGCGCGCGTCGGTGATCGGAAAGTTCGCCAGGAACACGGCTTGGAGACCGGTGTTCTTCCGCTCAGCCGGCGGCACGTCCACTTGCAGAAACTGCCGGAACGACTGCACTTGGATGGAGAGCAGGTCCGGGTAAGGGATGATATTGGGAATGCGCGCGAACGAGATCCGGTTATTGGTCTCGATCATCGCATGACGATCACCGATGTCACCACCGTTGATCGCGGCGACCGACGAAATGCCGGGTCCGGTGGCAAGGCCTTCGGATGCATCGAAGCTGCCGTTGGATTTCAACTTCACCTCACACGCTTGGGGAGTAGGGAAGGACCCTGCACACACCCTGTCTCGATTCTGGGACAACCTCGCCCGACGGACACGGCCCCGCCCCGCGCAGACGCAAACACGTCGCGGCGAGTGGCGGAGGCTGTGTCCTGACGCAGACGAACAGAATCCTCTCCGATGTATGGGCGCCGGGCCGTCGAACGGTCCGGCAGGTCAGCGGGTTGAACCCCCGCTCCTTATCAAGAGTCGTGCCTTTCGTCAAAAGCCGCGCAATGGCCGCCCAATCGGGAAGCGACGAAACCGCTCCAGGATCGCGTTAAGCTGCGGCTCGTGCTGCGGATCGGACAGGCAGCCGATGGTGACCATCAGCATCGCCAGCCCGGAGCCGATGGGGGTGGCAACCATCATCACCACCTCGCAGAGCGCCGGGTCCTGCTGGACCGCCTCGACCAAGTGTTGCTGCTCTTGGAGTCGGGAGTCGATCAGGAGCAGATCGGGTGGTTCCTGCCGCAGATGGTGCAGGGCGGCGGCGATGTTTATGGTCCGGGTCAGGCAACAGCCGTTGGCCTCCAGCGCCGGGGCCATCGCCTCGCCGAACGTCGGATCGTCGCTGCAGATGACCATCGTCTGGTCGCAGAGCGCCCGTCGAGCGGCGCCCGTGGGAGCGGCCTTTGAGCTGTTCGACCGGGTCAACCGCAGCACCTTTGCCAGCAGCACATCACTGTTGAGCGGCTTGGCCAGATAATCGGCCGCCCCGAGTTCGAACCCGCGCGAGACATCGTCGAGGATCGAGACCATCAGGATCGGGATGTCGCGCACCGACTCGTCGGCCTTCAGCACGCTGATCACGTCGAAGCCGGATAGCTCCGGCATCATGATGTCGAGCGTGATCACGCTCGGGTGCTCCTGCCGGGCCAACTCGACCGCCTCCAACCCGTTACCAGCCTCGATCACGCGCCAGCCGTTGCGTTCGAGTTCGTAGCGGATCGAGGTGCGGATGTTCGGTTCATCATCCACGACGAGCACCGTCCGCTGCCGCGCCGGGACCTGCGTCGTGTCGGTGGGGACAGACAACTCGTCAGCCTCGTCCATGTCCGGCGTGGCTTGTCGGAGTGGGTGATCGCCCCGAACGGCAAGGCTGGTGGGCAGCACGACATGGAAGCTGCTACCGTTGCCCAGCGTGCTCGTCGCCCAGATGCGTCCCCCGTAGTGCTCGACGATGTGCCGGGTGATCGGCAGCCCCAGCCCGGTCCCCTTCGGCTTGTCGAGCGCATCGTTCTGCGTCACCTGATGGAACTGCTCGAAGATCCGCCCCAACTCCTCGGTCGGGATGCCTGTGCCGGTATCGGCCACCGACCAGTAGTACCACGATTGCACCGTGTTGACGCCACGCGGCAGACCGGCCAGCGCGGGACGAGCCGCCGGGTCGCTCGCCTCCAGCCGTTGTCCGGTGACGACAATTCGTCCGCCCTCGGGCGTGAACTTAATCGCGTTGGAGAGCAGGTTGGTGAAGATCTGCTGTAGCTTGTCCGGGTCGATCTGCGCGACGCCCATCTGGGGATCGGTGCCCATCGCAAGCGTGATCTGCCGGGCATCGATCAGCGGCTTGACCGACTGCACGCTCCGCTCGGCGACCTCATTCAGGTCGGTTGGCCCGTCGTTCCAGGTCATCTTGCCCGACTCCATCTTGGCGATGTCGAGCACATCATTGATCAGCCGGGTCAGCCGGTCCGATTCATCGTTGATGATCCCGAGGAACTGGGCGCGCTTGGCCGGATTCAAGCGGTCGCGCTCAACGTCGTTCTGCAAGATTTTCGCAAACGACTTGATCGAGGTCAGCGGCGTGCGGATCTCGTGGCTGACCGAGCTGATGAAGTTGCTCTTCATCTGATCGACCTGCCGCAACTGCTCGTTGACCCGAGCCAGCGTCTGATTCTGCCGCTTCAGCGACCGGCTGAGCCGCTCAAGCTCCTGCTGCTGCTCGCGCCGCTCGGTGATATCGGTATGGGCGCCGACCCATTCGCGCACCGAGCCGTCGTCGTTGAGGACCGGTACAGCCCGAATCGAGAACGTCCGATAGACCCCGTCGTGCCGCCGAACACGGTGCTCGAAGGCGAACATCTTCCGCTCGGCCACGGCTTCCTGCCACGCCTCGATGGACGGCTGGATATCGTCGAGGTGAACGGCCCCCGACCAGCCAAAGCCCTGGTACTCCGCCTCCGATTGCCCCGTGAACGCCCCCCACAGCGGCTGAGACCCGGTCATGCGGCCCTCCGCATCGTTTGTCCAAACGATCTGGGCGACGGCTTCGACGATGGACCGAGACTGCCGCTCGAGCCGCTCGATCTTCAGCCGCGCTTCCACCGTTTCGGTGAGATCGACGGCGAAGACGAACACCCCGTAGACCTGATCTCCCTCGATGAGCGGGGCATAGACCAGATTGACGAACACTCGATGCGGCTGTCCATCGCGCACGAGCTGCGCCTCAGCCTCCTTCAACTCGATCACACGACCCGTTTCGTACACCTGATCGAGCAACTCGAAGAACCCCTGGCCGATGAGGTCGGGAAACGCCTCCTGCGCCGACAATCCGAGCAGCGTGCGGTTACCGCTCATCTCCACGTAAGTGGAGTTGGTCATCTCGAAAACGTGCTCAGGACCGCGCATGACAGCCACCGCCGCTGGCACTTGCTCGAAGACAAGCTGCAGACGTAGAAGCGCACGGGTCCGCTCTTCGGCTGCAACCGCCTCCAGCGCCAGTCGCTGGCGGTCCTGCTCGAGCTGTCGCTCGTCGGTGATATCCTCCAGATGGACGATGACGCCGCCCGACTGGTCGCCTTCCCCCTGCCACGGCTGCACTTCCCAGCGCCACCACCGGGGGGTGCCGGCAGCATCTGGGAGGCTCACCGCTGCCTCGCGGCGGACCGCCCCAGACGCCATCACGTCCCGGTAGATGGGCTGCCAATAGCTCGCTGTTTCCGGGAATAGATCCGATTCCGCCCGACCGATCACCTCATCACGGTCCATTCCCCGGAGGTGCAGCCATCGCTGACTGGTTGCCAAGTAGTGTCCCTCGCGGTCGAGCACGGCGACGGTCACCGGCAGGTGCTCGATGAAGGCGCGCAACCGAGCTTCACCGGCCTCGGCCGTCTGCCGAGCGGCTTCGACCTCGGCGACCAGCAACCGCTCCGATTCGAGACGCCGCTGCTCGGTGATGTCCTGCATCGACCCGACCATCCGCCGGGCGTGGCCCGCTTCATCGCGAGCGATGACGGCCCGGTCCAGCACGGTCGCCACCGACCCATCATGACGCATAAACCGATACTCGGCGCGCCAGATCGATTCGCCTGACGACAGGGCTTCATGCAGACTGGTCACAACCGGATGACGGTCGTCCGGGTGCAGGTGGGTCTCCCAGAATGCCCCCCCGTCATCGGGCACCGGGTAGCCGAAAACATCGGCCAGCGACTCATTCCACGACACCTCGCCCGAGACCATGTCCCAGTCGCGGAGGACATCGTTGGTCGATTCAACCACGAGTTGATACCGCTCGGTCAGCGTCCGCTGGTGTTCGGCTGCCGTGATCTCGTCCTTGATGTCACTGAACACGATGGCGATGCTGCCACCGACCCTGGTCGTGGTCGTGCGGAAATAGGTGTCGAGCCCACTGCCGACGAACTTGAACTCGTAGCGATCCGGCTCGCCGGTTTCGGCCACATGGCGATAGCGGTCAAAAGAACCGGCCGACCGGTTCTCCGGAAAGAGATCAAGCAACCGGCACCCGACCACTTCGGCCGCCGAGCGACCAATCAGCGCATAGGCGGCTGGATTCTGATAGAGCCAGTAAAAGTCGATCAGTTCGCCCGTTTCATCGCGCACTGGCTCGAACAGGATGAACCCCTCTGGCGATTGCTCGTAGGCCTGCCGGAACCGCTCCCCCAGTTCTGCCGAGGAATCGCCCTCAGCCGGATGGATGAGCAGCAGCAAGCCACCATCGGTGATCGGCTCAATCTGCACCTTGAGCCCGGATCCATCAAGCGACGCAGCCGTCCCGTGGCCGGGTTGCCGGTCGGCCATCGCTCGGAGGAGTTGTTCCCCAAGCGGCAACTCGGCCAGCCCGCGCCAACTGTCCCAGACCGGTTGGCTCTGCGGCAGTGAGCCCACCCACTCTGCCACCTTTGGGCTGCTCTGAACGGGGCACCAAGTCAAGTCCAGCACCAGAAAACCGCTCTCGGCGTTTCGGGCGGGCAAATCGATGGACATGCTTGACACCAGAACCCTTGAACAGAGACACGGCAATGCAGCGACGACAGCAGGGCGACCCACACCGTGCAGCCCCCTGGATACAACAAATCCGGCCGGAACAAAGTCCCGGCCGGATTGAAACGGTCACCGGTGTGAACCGGGTCGAGCAAAGGCTTACTTGAGCGTGACCTTCGCGCCCGCGTCCTCGAGCTCCTTGCGGAGCTTCTCGGCGTCGGCCTTCGAGATCTGCTCCTTGACCGGCTTCGGGGCGCCATCGACCAGATCCTTGGCTTCCTTCAGCCCGAGACCGGTCGCCGCACGGACGACCTTGATGACGTTGATCTTCTGCGCGCCGGCTTCCTGCAAGATGACGTCGAATTCGGTCTGCTCTTCGACCGGGGCCGCAGCCGCCGCGCCGCCGCCAGCCGCCGGGGCCGCTGCGGCCGGAGCCGCCGCCGTCACGCCGAACTTCTCTTCCATCGCCTTGACCAGCTCAGCGGCCTCGCTGAGGGTGAGGCTGCCGATCTGCTCAATCAGGGTCTGGATGTCTGCCATGATGTCCTCTCTTGTCCGTCTGTTGTGGGAATGCTTCTGTTGGAATACGATGCTCAGGTGCAGCAGCAGCTTACGCCGCCTCGGCCGTGGCTTCGTCCATCGGACCGTGCTGCTTCTCGGCCACCGCCCTGACGACGTAGGCCAGGTTGCGCATGACCGCCGTCACCACGCCGACGAGGTTCGAGGCCGGCGCCTGCAGGCTGCCCATGATCGAGGCCAGCATCTGCTCGCGGTTCGGCATCGAGGCAATCTGCTCCAGGGCGGTGCCCGGAAACAGCTCCTGCTCGATCATCGCCGCCTTGAGCCTCGGCTTGGCGCCGACCTTGGCGAAATCGCGGATCACCTTCGCCGGCACAGTCGGGTCGGCCGGGGTGGCGAAGACCACGCCCGTCGGTCCGGCGAGGTGCTCGAACACGCCGTCGTAGCCGCCGATCTGCTCGAGCGCCTTCTGGATCAGCGTGTTCTTGACAACGGTGTACTCGACACCCGCCTTGCGGAACTCGCGCCGGAGCTTCTCCGACTCGACCACCGACATGCCGGTGAAATCTGCGAAGAACAACCCGCCGGCCCGCTCGACCTGAGCGACGACCGACTGGATGATCTCGGCTTTCTCTTGCTTGTTCATTGGGGTTCCTGTCTCTCCGTGAGAAACTGCCCGTTCAGGAGGCAGGGAGTCTTAGTGAAGCGTGTTGGTGATGGTCCGGTCGATTTTGACCGACGGACCCATCGTCGAGGACAGGTGGATGGACTTGACATAGGCGCCTTTGGCGGCGCTCGGCTTCATCCGCATCACCGTCGTCATGAACGCGGTGATGTTCTCCACCAGCTTGTCGGCGTCGAAAGACGACTTGCCGAGGTTCGTGTGCAGGATGCCGTAGCGGTCGACCCGGAATTCGATCTTGCCCGCCTTGACTTCCTGCACGGCCTTGGCGACATCCATCGTCACCGTACCGCTCTTCGGGTTCGGCATCAGACCGCGCGGACCGAGGATTCGGCCGAGCTTGCCGACTTCACCCATCACATCGGGCGTGGCAACGATGACGTCCACATCGGTGAACCCACCCTTGATCTGCTCGATATAGTCCTCGAACCCGACATGGTCGGCTCCGGCGGCACGCGCCTCTTCCTGCTTCGGACCCGCCTTGGTCAGCACCAGCACCCGGACCGTCTTACCGATGCCGTGGGGCAACGAGACGGTGCCGCGAACGATCTGGTCGGCCTTGCGCGGATCGACGCCGAGCCGCATGGCGATATCGACCGACTCGTCGAAGTTCGCCAGCTTCATCCCCTTGACGAGGGAAACGGCTTCCTCGACCGTGTATTCTTTGGCGAGGTCGATGCCCTTGACGGCCGCCTCGTACTTCTTCCCGTGCTTCATCTTGCTCTCTGCTTTGCGTGCTCGCCGCCGTCGCTTCCACCCTGGACCGCCTGTCCATCCGGCGGGGGGTGGTATAGGAGCCTATTTCTGATGCAAAATCGGGCTCCGTGTGGCACAACAGCCAGCGTCTCGATCAGGCTCGGGCGCGGCCCGAGTCCGGTCGGCTACTCGACAATCGTCAGACCCATCGACCGGGCGGTGCCGGCGATCATGGTGTAGGCCTGATCGACCGTGTTGGCGTTCAAATCGGGCATCTTGGTTTCCGCAATCTCCCGCACCTGCGCCGCCGTGACCGTCCCGACCTTCGTCTTGTTCGACGTGGCCGAGCCGCTCTTGACGTTGGCTGCACGCTTCAGCAGGACGGCGGCAGGCGACGTCTTGGTGATGAAGGTGAAGCTCTTGTCGGCGAAGACAGTGATGACCACCGGAATGATCAGCCCCTGCTGCGCCTGAGTGCGCGAGTTGAACTGCTTGCAGAACTCCATGATGTTCACGCCCTTCTGGCCCAAGGCGGGGCCAATCGGCGGGGCCGGGTTGGCCGCTCCGGCCGGCACCTGCAGCTTGATGTACCCTGTGATCTTCTTGGCCATCTGTCTACCTTATGGCATGGCGTGTTGGTCACCTGCCGACGGCGGTCGTAATCCCGCTGCCAGCCCGAGACCGGGTTGATGCATCGTGCGTCGAAGCGACCCATCGGCGGAGAAGCACTCCCACCCGGTCGCCTAATGAGGAAAACCGGCGCAGAAGACCCCCGAGAGGTCCGCACGCTCGTCCCAAAGGACGATTTCGTTGGTCGTCAGCCCGGCACCGCTTTGCAGCGTGCCGTGGGCGCGACAAGGCGACCACCCCGAGAGTTGGGGGATGGCCGCCGCTGATGCTGCCGAGCGAGCCGACTACCGCTCGTGCTCGACTTGCAGGAAATCCAACTCGACCGGGGTCCGGCGCCCGAAGATGGAGACCATGACCTTGATCTTGGCCTTCTCGGGGCTGACCTCCTGCACCGTGCCGGAGAAGTTATTGAACGGGCCGTTGACGACCTTGACCGGATCGCCCACCGAGAACGGCACTTCGAGCACCTCGACGTCCTTCACTTCGTCGACCTTGCCCAGAATCCGCCGAATCTCGTCGGGCCGGAGCGGCGCTGGCGATTCGTTGGACGGGACGAAGGCGATCACCGAGGGCGTGTTGAGGATCGTATGCTTGGCTTGGGTGTCGAGATCGGCCTCGATCAGGACGTAGCCGGGCAGGATGCTCTTGCTCTTGGTCCGCTTCTTCCCTTCGCGCATCTCAAAGACCTTCTCGGTCGGAATCAGCACACGGCTGATCCGCTCTTCGAGGCTGGCCAGCTTGACCTCGTTCTCGAGATACGTCTTGACCTTGTTTTCGTGGCCCGCATAGGTGCGCACCACATACCAACGATTTTCCACGCGTCGCCCTTCTTATGCGCTAACGAGTTTAATCAGCCCTTCCAGCAACTTGCTGACCACCGTGTCCACCCCGAAGATGAACAGGCTGAGCACCATGGTCAGCACGATGACAACGACGGTGGCGTCTCGCAACTCCTCCCGTGTCGGCCAACTGACCTTCTGGAATTCCCTGACCGAATCGTTGATGAAGCCGGTGAACCGTCCGCTGACCGACCCGCTTGGCCCAGCCGGCGCCGGGGCGACGGGGGTTCCGGGGGTCGTTTCGACCGGGGACGGCGACGGAGTGGTGCTCATCGGGACAACCTATTGAACGGCTGATGGGGCGCTGAGTGCGGGCACGGGTGGAGGGACTCGAACCCCCAACCTGCGGTTTTGGAGACCGCTGCTCTGCCAATTGAGCTACACCCGTAAAACGATCCGGGCGAAACCTTCGCCCAAACCGGTGCAGCGGGGAAACTCGCCTCAGCGGGTTTCCTTGTGGAGCGTGTGCTTGCGGTCGAACCGGCAGAACTTCTTCTGCTCGATCCGGCCGGGGTGCAGACGCTTGTTCTTCGTCGTGCTGTAGTTCCGCCGCTTGCACTCGGTGCACTCGAGCGTGATCGTATCGCGAGGCATGGGAAAGGCTCCTGATTAAAACGACGCGGTGTCCGGGAAATCGCCCCGGACACCCGCCCTCGTGCGTTGCAGCTTACTTGGTGATCTTGGCGACGACACCAGCGCCGACGGTGCGACCGCCCTCACGGATGGCGAAGCGCAGACCCTCTTCCATCGCAATCGGCTGGATCAGCTCGACATCCACCTTGATGTTGTCGCCCGGCATCACCATTTCGACACCCTCGGGCAGAATCACGCTGCCCGTCACGTCCGTCGTCCGGAAGTAGAACTGCGGACGGTACCCCTTGAAGAACGGCGTGTGACGACCGCCCTCTTCCTTGCTCAGTACATAGATCTCAGCCGTGAAGTCCGTGTGCGGCGTGATCGAACCCGGCTTCGCCACCACCATCCCGCGCTCGATCTCCGCCTTGTCCACGCCGCGCAAGAGAAGACCCACGTTGTCGCCCGCCATGCCCGAATCGAGCAGCTTGCGGAACATCTCGACACCCGTCACCACGCTCTTCTTCCGCAGACCCAGTCCGATGATCTCGACTTCCTCACCGACCTTGACGATCCCGCGCTCGATCCGGCCCGTGCCAACCGTGCCGCGTCCGGTGATCGAGAAGACGTCCTCGACCGGCATCAAAAACGGCTTGTCCACGTCGCGCACTGGCGTCGGGATGTAGTTGTCGACGGCGTCCATCAGCTCGTGGATCTTCGGAACCCACGCTTCGTCGCCCTGCAAGGCCAACAGCGCCGAGCCACGGATGATCGGGATGTCGTCGCCGGGGAACTCGTACTTGGAAAGCAGCTCGCGCATCTCGAGCTCGACCAGCTCCAACAGTTCCTCGTCATCGACCATGTCCACCTTGTTCATGAACACGACGATGTACGGCACGCCGACCTGACGGGCGAGCAGGATGTGCTCCCGCGTCTGCGGCATCGGGCCGTCGGTGGCCGCGACGACGAGAATCGCGCCGTCCATCTGCGCGGCGCCGGTGATCATGTTCTTGACGTAGTCGGCGTGGCCCGGACAATCGACGTGGGCGTAGTGCCGGCTCTTCGTCTGATACTCGACGTGGGCGGTGGCGATGGTGATGCCGCGCTCGCGCTCTTCCGGCGCGTTGTCGATGGAGTCGAAGGAGCGCACCTCGGCCAGACCCTCGGAAGAGAGCACCGTGGTGATCGCCGCCGTCAGGGTCGTCTTGCCGTGGTCCACGTGCCCAATCGTCCCGATGTTGACGTGGGGCTTGCTCCGGTCGAATTTCTCTTTTGCCATGACCTTTTTGCTCTTGCTGGGTTCAGTAGGGAGCGGTCGGCGGGGTTCACCGCCGACCGGCGTTATGCTCAGGCTCGGGCGACTTCGCGGCCCTTCGCCTTCTCGACCACCTGCTCGGTCACCGACTTCGGCGTCTCGTCGTAGTGCGAGAACTGCATCGAGTAGATGGCGCGACCCTGGGTCGCCGAGCGGAGCGTGGTGGAGTAGCCGAACATCTCGGACAGCGGCACCAGCGCCTTGATCACCTTCGCGTCGGAGCGCTCCGAGAAGCCCTCGATCCGACCGCGCCGACCGTTCAAATCGCCGAGCACGTCGCCCATGTACTCCTCGGGCGTGACCACTTCGACATCCATGATCGGCTCGAGCAGCACCGGCTTCGCCTTGCGGGCGGCCTCCTTGAAGGCCATCGAGCCAGCGATCTTGAACGCCATCTCGTTCGAGTCAACCGGGTGGAAGCCGCCGTCGATCAGGCGAATCTTCACGTCCTCGACCGGGTAACCGGCGAGCACACCGTTCTTCAGCGCTTCCTTGATCCCTTCATCAATCGGCTTGACGAACTCGCGCGGGATGACGCCACCAACCGTGTCGTTGATGAACTCGTAGCCCTTGCCCTTCTCGTTCGGCATCAGCTCGATCTCGACGTCGGCGAACATCCCGCGACCACCCGACTGGCGGGCGAAGCGTTGCCGCTGCGTGACGGCCTGCCGAATCGTCTCCTTGTAGGCCACCTGCGGCCGACCGACGTTCGCATCGACCTTGAACTCACGACGCAGGCGATCCACGATGATCTCGAGGTGCAACTCGCCCATCCCGCTGATGATCGTCTGCCCCGTCTCCTCATCGCCTCTGACGCGGAAGGTCGGATCTTCCTCGGCCAGCTTGGCCAGGCTCTCACCGAGCTTGTCCATGTCGGCCTTCGTCTTCGGCTCGACGGCAACGTGGATCACCGGCTCCGGGAAGACCATCCGCTCGAGCACGATGGGCTTCGACTCGTCGCAGATCGTATCACCGGTCCGCGTCTCGCGCAGGCCGACGGCGGCGGCGATGTCACCGGCGTACACCTCATCCATGTCCTCGCGGCGGTTGGCGTGCATCTGGAGGATGCGACCCAGCCGTTCTTTCTTGCCGGAGATCGAGTTGAGCACGTACGAACCCGCCTTCAACGACCCGGAATAGACCCGGAAGAAGGTCAGCTTGCCGACGTACGGGTCGGTCATGATCTTGAACGCAAGCGCGCTGAACGGCGCTTCGTCGGTCGGCTGGCGCTCGATGTGCTCGTCGTCGTCGCGCAGGTCGTGGCCGATGACGGCGCCGACATCGACCGGGCTCGGCAGATAATCGAGCACCGAATCGAGCAACTGCTGCACGCCCTTGTTCTTGAACGACGAGCCGCAGAGCACCGGGGTGATCTTCAGCTTCAGCGTCGCCTCACGAATCGTCCGCTTCAGGTCGTCCTCGGCCAACTCCTCACCGTTGAGGTACTGCTCCAGCAGGGTGTCGTCCAGCTCGGAAACGCTCTCGAGCATATTGATCCGCCACTTGTCGGCCTCCTCCTGCAACGACTCCGGGATGTCGGAGTACTCGAACGTCATCCCCTGGCTGGCGTCGTCGAACACCAGTGCCTTCATCTTGATCAGGTCGATGATGCCGGTGAAGATGTCGCCAGCGCCGACCGGAATCTGAATCGGGACGACGTTGGCCTTCAAGCGGTCCTTCATCATCTGCATCGCAGAGTAGTAGTCCGCCCCGATCCGATCCATCTTGTTGACGAACGCGATGCGCGGGACTTTGTACTTGTTCATCTGCCGCCAGACCGTCTCGCTCTGCGGCTCAACGCCACCGACGGAGCAGAACAGCGCCACAGCGCCGTCGAGCACGCGCAGCGACCGCTCAACCTCGACGGTGAAGTCGACGTGGCCCGGCGTGTCGATGATGTTGATCCGGTGCTCCGGGTAC
>JBBSVG010000006.1:0-15347 GCA_038233775.1 Bacteroidota bacterium
GGCGGTGCTGAACAACCACGCTTCGGTCGGGGCGGGCAGTCGGCAGAAGGTCGAAGAAGCCATCGCGACGCTCAACTACCGGCCGGACGGCTCGGCGCGGCGGCTGAAATCGCGACCGGCACGGGCCATCGGGTTGGTCGTGAAGGAACTCGACAACCCGTTCTACACCGAGATCACCTCCGGCGCCCGAGCCTACGCCCACAGCCGGGGCTACACGCTGCTGATCGCCTCGAGCGAGGGCGACTATCAGCAAGAAAAGATCATCGTCGATCTGTTCAAGACGCGGGACGTGCAGGGCGTGATCCTCTCGCCGGTGCTCGACGAGCACACCGACCTCTCGCACCTGTTCGAGTTGAAGCGGCTGAATTACCCGTTCGTCCTGCTCGAGGCCATTCGCGGCGTTCAGGCCAATCTGGTGGATATCGACAACGTCGAGGCGTCGCGCAAGGCGGTCGAGCATCTGATCGCTGGCGGACACAACCGGATCGTTCATTTCGCCGGTCCGACTTACTCGACGCACTCGCAGGAGCGGATTGAGGGCGTGCGACGGGCGTTCGCCGAGTCGCGGCTGATCTTCTCCGGCGACGTGATCGTCCAGACCGGGTCGCAGTTGGCCGACGGGCACCGGATGGGGCTCGCCTGTTTCGGACCAGACAACCACGGAGAGCAACCGACCGCCGTGACGTGCTTCAACGATCTGGTCGCGCTCGGGCTGCTCGGCGCGCTGCGTCGGTTGGGGCTTCGGGTGCCGGAAGATGTCTCGGTCGTCGGCTACGACGATCTCTCGCTGCTGAATCAACTCGGTGTCTCGCTGACGACCGTTCACAGCCCGAACCGGCGGATGGGCGAAAAAGCCGCCGAGATTCTGTTACGCCACATCGAATCGCCCGGCGGCTTGCCGCTTGAGAAGATTTACCTCGCTGCCGATCTGATCGTGCGCGACTCCACCACGCCCCTCGGCCACCCGGTTTCGGTCGGGTCGGTCGGACCGACCGCCATCGCCTCCTGATCGATCATGGCCCGTTTTCCCCGCTTCTCGCCCCGACCGGTCCAACTTGGACTCGCCCTGACGCTCGTCGCCCTCGGCGCGTCGTCACCGGCTGTTGCCCAGCATCGCGCCGCACGACCGGCCGCTGTCGCTACGGCCCGACCCGACAACGGCGCATCGGTCGTCGCCACCGTTGGTGACCGCCGGATCACGCTCGACGAGCTGCGCCAGAGCTTCGCGCTCGATCCGGTCTGGACCGCCGGGATGACCACCGAGCAGGCGTACAGCGCCCAATTACAGCATCTGGTCGACCGGAAGCTGTTCGCCGTTGCCGCCTATCAGGCGCAGCTCGACGCCGAGCCGTCGGCTGGCCGGATGCTCGGGTTTTTCCGCGACAAGGCCGTGATCAAGGCGCTGTATCACCGCGAAATCCTCGACCATGTGACCGTGACCGACACCGAGATGGCCGAGGCCTACGCCCGGTCGAAGCGGAAGGTCGTGTTCAACTACGTCGTCACGCCCGACGAAGCGACGGCCGAGGGCTACGCCGAGCGGTTGAAGACCGAACCGTTCGGGCAGATCGAGTTGACCGATCCGACCGTCGAGGTTAAGGCGACGACCGGGCCGATGGGGTTCAACGATCTGACCGCCGAGCTGGAGCCGGTCGTGCTGCAACTCGATCCGGGCCAGATTGCCGGACCGATTGCCGTCACCCATCAGGGTCAGAGCGGGTTCATGGTCGTCCAGTTGGTCTCGGGCGAGATCGACCGGGGCAGTTCGGCCGTCGATTTCGCCGCCCAGCAGTCGCGCCTCCGGCAGATTCTGACCGAGCGCAAGGCGGGTCCGCTGGCCGGCGCTTATGTCCAAGCGCTGATGGCCGACAAGCACGTCCGGTTGGTCGGTCCGGCGTTCAACCAGTTGGCCGATCAGCTCTCCCGCTTTGTCGGGATGCAGCCGATCCGAGCCGTCGCGCAGGCCAAAACGTCGCCGTTCCGCTTGACGAAGGCCACCGCCGAGGCCATCGGCTCGTCGCTGCCGCTGAAGGGCGACGAGGTTGTCGTGACGTTCGTCGGTGGACAGATGACCGCCCGTGAGGTGCTCGAAGGGTTGTCGCAGCTCCCGACCGGACTTCGGTCGAGCCCGAACATGGCGCCCGCGCTGAAGCTCGGAGTCGGCATCCTCGTCCGCAACCGGTTTCTGGCGCAGAAAGGCTACGAAGCGCACCTCGACCGGACGCCGACCGTGGTCGCGGCGGCCGAGCGGGAGCAGGATGCTTACATGGCCGAACGGCTGTCGGCGCAGCGCGGGCTTGCGGTCGCCCCGGCGTCGCTGACGACGGCAGAGATCGCGACGTTCACCGGCAGCCCGGCTTTCGCCGAGGTCGACCGGGCGCTCGGCGGTGTGCTGACGACCGACCCGCAGCGGTTGCGCGAGGTCATCGCCGAAGGGCGCTCGGCCGAGCAGACCGCCGCCTTCACGGCGACGTTGCGCGGGCAGCATCCGGTTCGGCTCAAGCCCAGCGTGCTGCGCCGGGGGATCGCGGCGCCGGACGAGGTGTTGCGCTATGAGCCGGTGCCGGTCGTCGTCCAGGAGCTGTTTCAGTAGCGAACACGCGTACCGAGGGGTCACCGGACCCCGGACAGATCGCTCCGGTGCAGCAGACAGCAGGGCCATCCACCTCATCATCTTATCAGAGGCGCATCATGAACAGGATACTAAAGCGAAGCCTGAACGGGCTCGCGGCGGTCGGGTTGACCCTCGGCGCGGCCGGGGTCGGGCAGGCGCAGGAAGTGATTCAGTCGTTTACCAGCGCCGCGCGCGACTCGGTGTTCGGCTTCAGCTTCAACCCCACGGCGGCTGAGAACGGGGCGTACCTCAACCTGACCGACCTCGATACGCTCGGGGCGCAGGTGCTGAAGGTCGATTACAAGGTCTCCGGGACCGAGGCGTACGGCGGCCAAGACGAGTTCGGCTTGACCAAGAAGGTGGGTCAGCCGTACTTCGACTTCTCCGACAGCCGCGAACTGGTGCTCCGCTACAAGATCCTGAAGGCGGCGACGAACACGTCGACCAACCTGCGGATCACGTTTCTCGACGCCAGCGGCCCCGCCGGTGGCCCACCGGTCGCGCCGGGCGGTGGTGCTGGCGAGTACGAGAACTGGTATTTCCAGATGAACGGCATCTTGACCGCCACGCCGACGGCAGGCGGCACCTTCATGGAGCTGCACATCCCGCTGAAGGAGTCGGGCTCGCCCGAGGGAAACCCGGCCGACGACGGCTTCTCGAACCCGCACTACTACGGTCAGGCGGCCAACGGCAAACTCGATTTCGACAAGATCGCCGGCATCACCTTCGTGCTCACCACCGGCGTGCTGCCGGAGAAGACCAACACCGGCACGTTCCTGTTCGACGATCTGCGGACGGCCGGGTTCCGCAACGCGCCGCTGCTCTCGTTCGACTCGATGGCCGGCTCCGAGATCCTCGGGCCTTACGGCACCGCGACGCTGACGGCGACGGTGCTGCCCAACGGTGGCGTCTTCGGCAACACGGCCGCGACCCGGTTCGACTACGACGTGGCTGGCAACGAGCAGTTCGGCGGGTCGCGCGGGATCGAGTACAAGCCGACCAACGGCTCGTACTTCGCAGCGCTCGATACGGTGCAGAGCCTGCGTCTGTTCTACAACAACCTCACGCCGTTCGCCCCGGCGAACAACGACTTCGTGCTCCGCGTCCGCATCATCGAGGGCGCCGCCGGTGAGCAGCAGGAAGTCTTCTACTATCAGACGGCAAAGGTGTTGAGCGATGTCCGCACCGGCTTCCAGTCGGTCCGCATCCCGCTCAACTACACCGGCGTCAACACCAACCTCGAGGCGACCACGCCGGACTCGGTCCTTGTCAAGGCGTTGTTCGAAGGCCAAGCCGGCACCGACAGCCGGATCGACCTGAAGAAGATCTCCAGCCTCACGTTCTTCTTCGTCGATCTGACGCAGAACGGCGGCCCGACGACCGGCAGCATCGTTTTCGACGATCTGTTGCCGAGCGGCTACCGCGAGACCGACGTGGTCGGCCCGGACATCGCGCAGGCGGTGCCGCTGATCGTGACGAGCGCCCAGTTCGCCAACATTATCTCGCCGAAGGACATCTCGACGACGCCCGACGGCAAGCCGGAAGTCGGTGAGCACTACAATGTGTACGCGTCGGACCAGGCGTTCACCGCCACGACCAACCTCACAGAGGCAAACGATCACGTCGAGCTGATCGGCTCGAACCTGAGCGAGGCCGACCTGACCGTGCAGCATCGGCTCTACAGCGCCGTGAGCAACAAGTCGGTCACCTACTTCTACGCGGTGCAGGCGTTCGACAGCAAGGGCAACGCCTCGGCGCTCGGGTTCAACCCGACGGCCGTCACCAACACGGCCAAGGGCATCCCGACCATCTCGCTGACCGGTCCGGCCAACTTTGTCGCCGACGGTGATGTCTCCGAGTTCATCGCCGCCGGAATCACGCCCATCGAGATCGGCGCGACCAAGCTGTTCAACCACTACGTCCCGAACCGCAACCAGGGCGGCAGCCCGACCGACGCCGACCTCTCGGCCAAGGTCTATCTGGCGTTCGACAACCAGTTCCTCTACGTCGCCTACGACGTGATCGACGATGCGTTCATCTTCGATCCGGCCCGTGCCGCAGCGCTGCCGTACGAGAACGACGGGACCGAGCTGTACATCGGTCTCTACAACGACCGGGGGCCGAAGCACACCGGCTTCCAGCAGGGCGCAGAGCCGGATTACAAGATCCAGTTCTTCAAGGACCACCTCCGCCGCGACGCGCCGGCCGGGGCCGATCTCTACATCGGCACGCCGGACGGGACGCAGACGGCCAACTACTTCATCGGACCGAACTTCCCGTCGGGTTACGTGATCGAGGCGAAGATCCCGCGCTCGACGTTGCAGACGGCGAACGAGCGGCAGAACGTGCTGACCGAAGGGATGCGGATCGCGTTGGACATCGTCTTCCAAGACGCTGACGTGCTCGAGCCGCTCAACGACAGCGGTGGTCAGCACATCGACCAGCGGCAGGGCATCCTGACGTACTCGCCGAACAACAACGACAACTCGTACCAGTCGCCGACCCACTGGCTGTACACGTTCCTCGGCAACAGCGATAATAACTATGCTGTCGCCCAGGGCATCGGTGTCGCCGACGACCGCGACAACCGGCCGGCCGAGTTCCGCCTGTCGCAGAACCAGCCGAACCCGTTCAACCCGACGACCGAGATCCACTACGCGCTGCCGACCGCTGGTCGGGTGAGCCTGCGGGTCTATGACCTGCTCGGTCATCAGGTCGCCACGCTGGTCGATGGCGTGCAGCAGGCAGGCACGCAGTCGGTCCGCTTCGACGGCGCCAACCTGCCGTCGGGCGTGTACCTCTACCGGCTGCAGGCCGGTGACCGGGTCACGACCCGGAAGATGTCGCTGGTGAAGTAAGTCGCACGACGACCGCCGCACCGTTCGGGCCTCTCCGGCCTGAGCGGTGCGCCCCGGTCGCCGACCGTCGTCTCCGTCTGCTCCAGAACCCCGAGCCTCTCGTCATCATGCACACACGCCTCCAGCCGCCAGTCGGCCGGGTTGGGATCTCCTACCCGTTCGGTTTCCTGCTTCTGTGTCTGACCCTGCTTGTTACGCTCTGGGCTGCGCCCGCAACGGCACAGACGACGGGCAAGCTGGCCGGTCGGGTGGTCGATGCCCAGAGCGGCGAGAGCCTGCCGGGCGCCAACGTCATCGTCGTCGGCACCTTTCGCGGGGCCAGCACCGATATCGATGGTTACTACACGATCAACAACATCCCGCCGGGCTCGTACACGGTCGAGGTCAGCTTCATCGGCTACCGCAAGCTGATCGTGACGAGCGTGCAGGTCAGGCTCAACCTGACGACGCAGCAGACGTTCCGGCTCAGCGCCGAGGACGTGCAGCTCAACGAGATCGTCGTCGAGGCGACCGAGCCGCTGATCCAGGCCGATCTGGTCTCGAGCCGGGCCGTCATCAGCGCCGAGGAGATCGCCTTGTTGCCGGTCGAGAGCGTCGCCCAGGTGGTTAACCTGCAAGCGGGCGTCGTCGCCGGGCACTTTCGTGGCGGTCGCTCGGGTGAGGTCGGCTACCTGATCGACGGCGTCAGCATCAACGATCCGTTCGACAACTCGACGCCGCTTCAACTCGAGAACGCGTCGGTTTCAGCGGTCGAAGTCATCACCGGGACGTTCGATGCCGAGTACGGGCAGGCGATGAGCGGGATCGTCAACGTCGTCTCGAAAGACGGTGCCAATCAGTTTGAAGGCTACGCCTCGGGCTACTTGGGCGGCTACGCGACGGCGCACTCGGACCTCTTCCCGAACCTCAGCGGCACCAAGGCGCCGCTCGGCATCCGCAACGTCCAGCTCAACCTGAGCGGACCGGTCGGGCTGCGCGGGCTGTCGTTCTTCCTCACCGGTCGGCTCTACGACGACCAGGGCTATCTCTACGGGCAGCGGATCTACACGCCGCAGACCGATTTCGACAAAGGCTTCAACGGGGCGCCGACCACCGATTCGCTCGGCCGATACACCTTCACCAACCTCGGCGACGGCTCGTTCGTCTCGATGAACTCGTCGATGCACCTGACCGGCCAGGGCAAGCTGACCTACAACCGGCCGAGCATCAAGCTGAGCTATTTGCTGGCTCGGGAGCAGAACGAGAGCAAGGGCTACGACTACGCCTACCGCTACAACCCCGACGGGCAGGTGACCAACTACGGCACGAGCTGGCTCAACCAAGCGTCGCTGACCCATGTGCTCGGGTCGAACACCTACTACACGCTGAAGTACTCGGGGACGTTCGCCAACTACAAGGGCTACGTTTACGAAGACCCGTTCGATCCCCGCTACGTCAGCCCGACGCAGGGCATCCCGACGACCGCCTACACCTTCCGCACCGGTGGTCAGGCCTCGTATCGGTACAACCGGAAGACGACCAGCCAAGTCGGCCAGTTGAAGTTTGTCTCGCAACTCTCGCGGCAGCACGCCTTCGGCGCCGGGCTTGAGGGGCGGTTCCACGAGCTGCTCAATGAAGGCCGCTCGCTGCGGGTGCCGAACGAGCGCGACGAGTTGGGCGGTGCGGCCTTCCTCCCGCTCTACCCGCCGGAGAACTCGTACGACAACCAGGGGTACACCGTTCGGCCGTATGAACTGAGCGCTTATGTGCAGGACAAGGCCGAGTACGACATCCTCAACCTCAGCGTTGGTCTGCGGCTCGATTACTTCGACCCGAACACCACCGTGCCGGTCGATCTGCGGAACCCGCAGCCGGTCGTCAAGGACGAGAACAACAACGACATCGGGGCCAACCCAAACTTCCCCGGCTACGGCGAGCGTCGGCCGGCCAAGACAAGCGTCCAGCTCAGTCCCCGGTTGGGTGCGTCGTTCCCGATCTCGGATGCAGGCGCGATCCACTTCGCCTACGGCCACTTCTTCCAGACGCCGAACCTGTCGAACCTCTACCAGAACCCGAACTTCCTGCTCGTCTCGGGCGCCGGACTGAGCAGCCTGCTGGGCAACCCGGAATTGAAGCCGCAGCGGACGATCCAGTACGAGGCCGGTCTGCAGCAGGTGATCCTGCCGAACGTCGTGCTCGACTTCTCGTTCTACTACCGCGACATCCGCGACCTGTTGGGCAGCGAGGTGAACAGCATCTACGGCGAAGCCATCGCCTACGGTCGCTACACGAACCTGTCCTACGGCAACGTGCGCGGCTTCGTCGCCACGCTCGACAAGCGATTCTCCGACTACTTCAGCTTCCAGGTCGATTACACCCTGCAACAGGCTCGGGGTGACGCGAGCAACCCGTTGCAGTCGTTCCAGAACCAGCAGAGCGACCCGCCGGTACAGTCGGCCCGCCGTCCGCTGGCGCTCGATTGGGACCAACGGCACACGCTCAACACGCAGATTACCACCGGCAAGCCGGGCAACTGGACGGTCGGCTTGATCTACGTGATCGGCTCGGGACTGCCGTACACCCGCGACGTGCTCTTCTCGCAGAGCGGGCTGCGCGCGCCGAACGCCTCGCGTCGGCCGATCACCAACGGGATCGACCTGAAAGCCGACAAGCGGTTCCGCATCGGCGGCCTGAACCTGAACACCTACGCGATCATCTACAATCTGCTCGACCTGCGGACAGCGTATAACGTTTACGCATCGAGCGGTCGGCCCGATGTGGACCTGAACGCGATCCGGGTGATCAACTCGGGCGCCGTCATCAACGGGCTGAACTCGTACGACGACTTCATCAACAACCCGACCTTCTACGCCGCCCCGAGGCAGCTTCGGGTCGGACTGAGCTTCGGATTCTAAACCGGTCGGCTTTTCCGATGTTCCATACCCACCGGCACCGCCGCCGCCTCCACGGACGACCCATGCATCTGCGTCCCGCTGTTCCCGTCACTCCCGGCCTCGCCGCCGGGTTCGCCCTGGCCGTGTTGCTGCTTGCCCCGAGCCTCGGCCGGGCGCAGAGCACCGACTCGCGAACCCAGGAATATTTGGCCGAGCCCAAGGGGAACTTCCAGTTCTTCAAGCAGGGCATCATGGATGGCAACCTGCTGCGGACGCTCTACCGCAACCAGGGCGAGGTCGGGGCTTACCCCTACCAGCCGTCGGGCGAGTGGCCGCGTGGCTCGGGGCACTCGTACATCGACGGCAACGCGCTGATGATCGCCAACGAGTTCGTCGTCCCCGGCGAGAACGGCGCGCCCGGCGACACGATCCGCTCGGTGGCGACGCACTACCGCGAGTACATGGACTACGGTCCACGCGGCGAACCGTGGGGACTCGAGCCGCTGCCGGGCTACGTCCGGCCGGGTTCAGTCGCCCCGTCTATCAGCAACCTGCCGTCGTCATGGCCCGACACCTGGCCGCGCTCGGTGTTGCCCCGGACGAACCCGCAATCGTGGGACCGGCTGTGGTACGGCTACTTCGGTCGTGGCGTGATCAACGCCGACCTGGAGACGTACTTCGTCATGGACGACGCGACCGACGCCGAGTTCACCCCAGCACCGTTCAGCCGGTTCAGCCGCTTTTACCCGGTTCAGGCCGACTCAACCCGGCTCGGGATGGGGTTGCGGGTCGAGGTGCGCGGCTTCCAATGGTCGCAGGTGCTGGCCGAGGACAACATCTTCTGGCACTACGACGTCGTCAACCTGTCCGACCGCGACTATCCGCGCATGTCGCTCGGCTTCCTCACCGACGTCGGCATCGGCGGGACGAACGACTCGGGCGACGACATCGTCAACTTCGACACCGACCTCGACATCGTGTACGCCTACGACGGCGACAACAAGGGGCTGCCCGGCAACTGGTCGCCGGTCGGTTATCTGGGCATCGCGTACTTGGAGAGCCCCGGCATCGGCAAGGACGCCCAAGGGTTCGGCGGCAACGGGATTGACGACGACAACGACGGGCTGGTGGACGAGAGCCACGACAACGACGCCGGGCAGCAGCTCACCCGCGAGCAGTTCATCGCCTCGATCTCGAACTACGACCGCTTCACCGCCTTCTTCGGCGAGGTGCCGACCGACAAGACCGTGTTCTGGTCGGGCGACGAGAACGGCAACTGGATCGGCTACACCGACCTGAACGGCAACGGCCACTGGGACACCGGCGAGCCGCTCAACGACGACTTGGGCACCGACGGTGTCGGGCCGTTCGACCTGCAATACACCGGCGCCGACGCCGATTCGACCGAGGGCAACGGTCGGCCGGATCAGGGCGAGCCGTCGTTCGGCCGGACGGACAAGGACGAGTCGGACCAGATCGGTCTGCAGAACCTCGACATCTACCGGCTGGTCGAGGGCGGCGGCGGCACCGGCTGGCCGCGCCACGACGAGCCGATGGTCAAGCGGATGATGTCGCGGAACTTCATCCTGAAAGGGCCGGGCCAAGCAAACACGCAGATCGTCTTCGGCGCCGGACCGTTTCCGCTGGCCCGAGGCCGACGCGAGCGGTTCTCGTTTGCCCTCATCATGGGCGCCGATCTGGGCGACCTGACGCAGAACAAGCAGATTGTTCAGGACATCTACAACGCCAACTACAACTTCACCCAGCCGCCGCGCAAGCCGATTGTGAAGGCCACCGCCGGTGACGGGAAGGTGATCCTGTCGTGGGACCGGGGCGCCGAGAGTTCGTACGACCGGCTGCTGCGCCGGTTCGACTTCGAGGGCTACATGGTGTTCCGCTCGGAAGACCCGGCCTTCAACGACATCAAGACGATCACCGACGGTCGCGGTCAGCCGTACTTCTTGCGGCCGATTGCCCAGTTCGACCTGAAGGACGGGATCAAGGGGTTCGATCCGGTCGGCGAACCGACCGGCGCCCGGTTCAACCTCGGCAACGACACCGGTATCCAGAACGTGTACGTCGATACCACCGTCGTCAACGGGCGGAAGTACTACTACGCCGTCGCCGCCTACGACCGAGGCGACCCGACGTTCGGCACAACCGGGCTGACGCCAGCCATCACGTCCGTCACGATTCGCGAGTCGTTCAACGGGACGTTGCAGTTCGCCGACGTGAACACGGCCGTCGTCACACCTGCCGCCCCGGCGGCTGGCTACGTCGCGCCGCAGATTGAGGGGAACCTGAAGGCGGTCGCCTCGGGCGGGGTCGGCACCGGTTCCATCGGCGTTGAGGTCGTCTCACCGAGTAACGTGCGTGAGGGCGCGAGCTACCGTGTTGTGTTCAACGCGACCGCAGCCACCCCGACTAATCCCACCTACCGCACCTCGTCGTACCGGATCGTTCGGACCACGGCCGGCGTCGATTCGACGGTGCTCGACAACCTGCCGCTGGCCGCCGTCGGCCGGACGGTCATCAGCCCGCCGTTCGATGGCTTAGTGGTCACGGTGCAGAACGACACGACGGTCGGCGTGGACATCAACCGGAGCGGCTGGCTGGTTCGCAACAGCGCTGCCTCGGTCGTCCCAAGCGACCCGGCCGGTTCGTTCCGCGCCCTCGGAATCCGCTTTCCGGCCGATTATGAGATCACGTTCTTCGATGGCATCGTCGATACGTCGCTCAAGCTCGGCACGGTGTTCCGCGCCACCCCGGTCAACTTCAAGATTCACAACCTGACCGGCAACTACGACACGGACTTCATCCTGAAGGACTTCGACGGGTCGAAGACGCTGACGGGTCTGGACACGCTGGTCATCGTCGAGTACGCCGGGGCAGCTCACACGCTGGGCAACGTCCGCTTTGCCTCGCTGCTGGCCGTGACCTCGCCCGGCGGCGTCGAGCCAGCGCCCGGCGACCGGTATCGGCTGGCGACGACGCGGCCGTTCGGACAGGGCGATCAGTTCTCGTTCACCGTCAAGCAGGGTCGGGTCGATGCTGGGCTGGCCGAGCAGGGGCTGGACCGCGTCGCCGTCGTCCCGAACCCGTATCTGGGTCGGAGCGGCTTCGAGCGACCGACGCTCAACTCGTCGGACCGGGGCGAGCGGGTGATCCGCTTCATCCACCTGCCCCAATCGTGCACGATCCGGATCTACACCATCGCTGGCGCCCTCGTCCGCACGGTCAAGCACGAGGCCGGGATGACCGACGGCTCGGAGCGGTGGGACCTGCTCTCCGACGACGGGACCGACGTGGCCTACGGCATCTACATCTTCCACATCGACGCACCGGGCGTCGGTGAGCGCGTCGGCAAGTTTGCGATCATCAAGTGAGGCCACGGACCATGACGACGACACGACGGGCACCGGGCCGGGCCGCTCTGGCCGCTGCGGTGCTGCTGCTGACCGGTTTGCCGACGCTTCGGGCGCAAGCGCAGACCGGGACGATCTCGAAGCGGGCGACGACTGGCGCCACGTTCCTCGAGCTGGGTGTGGGCACGCGGGCCAACGGGATGGGTGACGCCTTCGTCGCCATCGCCGACGACCCGAGCGCGCTCTACTGGAACCCGGCCGGGATCGCGACCCAATCGCGGGTGAACATCCTGCTCGACCACACCGAGTGGCTGGCCGACACGAAGTTCAACTTCGCCGGGCTGACCTACGGACTCGGTTCGGGCGGCACCGTTGGGGTCAGCTTGACGCTGTTCTCCGTCGGCGACATGCTCGTGCGGACGCTGGAGGATCAGGAAGGCTCGACCGGTCAGCAGTTCTCGTCATCGAGCTACGCCATCGGGCTGACTTATAGCCGCAACCTGACCGACCGGTTCTCGCTCGGCCTGACGCCGAAGTACGTCCACGACCAGATCTGGACGGTCGGCGCCGGGGCGTTCGCGATGGACGCCGGGATTCTCTACAAGACGCCGTTTCGCGGGATCACCCTCGGCGCTGCGATCACCAACTACGGCACCGAGATGCAGTTGGGCGGGGCCGAACTCGGCTCGCTCTTGAAGGATCGGCCGACGAGTGTGAGCAGTCCGGGCGTTCCGGTCGAGGTCACCACCGACTCGTACCCGCTGCCGCTGACGTTCCGTGTCGGGCTGGCCTACAAGGCGTTCGAGGCCAACGGCCAGCGGCTGATGTTGGCGACCGACGCCTCGGTGCCGAGCAACGACTTCCAGAGCGTCAACGTCGGCGCCGAGTATCTGGTCTTCAACACGGTCCGGTTCAACGCGGGCTATCGGGCCGTTGGGATGTCGGACTCGGAGGGGTCGTTCACCGCCGGTGTCGGGCTGGAGCAGGCGTTCTTGGGCAACATTCAGGCGCGGGCCGGACTGTCGTACGCCAAGTTTGGTCGCTTGCAACACACGATGAAGCTCAACTTCGCGCTCACGCTGTGATCGCCCGAGGTCCGGTGCTTGCCTCTCCGTCGGGCAAATCGGTCCCATTTAACCGCCAGCCTGTATGAGAGGCACCGCTATGCTGAATCGCCATCTTGCTGTTTTACCGCTGCTTGCCCTGATCGCCGGAGGCGTTCCTGCCGCCGCGTGCGCGCAGGTCGTCCCGGCGCCCGCCCAGGGCGCGTATCACTCGGCCTTCATCGACCACCGCGCCTTCAGCCGCGAGGTGTTCGAGGACCAGTTGGCGCAGAAGAAGCTCGCCATCGAGATGGACTATCGCGGCTGGGACATCAACTCGTCCTTCCCGACGGCCGATTACGAGGCGGTCAGTCGCGGCGGCGTGGTGCCGCACCTGACGTGGGAGCCGTGGGCTGGCGCGATCAACGATCCGAAGTACGGCGCGCAACAGATCATCGACGGGAAGTTCGACCCGATGCTGCACCGCTGGGCTGCCGGGATCAAGACGTGGGGCAAGCCGATCATGATCCGGCTCGGCCACGAGATGAACGGCAACTGGTACCCGTGGGGCGGCGCCAACAACGGCGGCGGCACGCTGACCGGCTTCGGCGACCCGACCAAACCCGACGGGCCGGAGCGGTACATCGGCCTCTACCGCCACGTCGTCGATCTGTTCCGCGCCGATGGCGTGACCAACGTGACGTGGATCTGGTGCCCGGATGTCAACGGGATCGGCGATCAGGGCGGGTGGAACAAGGCCGAGAACTACTACCCCGGCGACGATGTGGTCGATTGGATCGGGCTTGACGGCTACAACTGGGGGACGAAGGAGCCGAACTTCGGCGGCTTCCAGTCGTTCGGCAGCATCTTCAAGAAGACCTACGACAAGTTCTCCGGCAAGGGCAAGCCGATGATGATCGGCGAGTTCTCCAGCGCCGAGGAGGGCGGCGACAAGGGACTGTGGATCTTGTCAGCCTACTCGACGATGCAGGCCAGCTACCCGATGATCAAGGCCGTGACGTGGTTCCAGATCAGCAAGGAGCGCGACTGGCGGGTCAACTCGAGCTCGAACGCGCTCTCGTCGTACCGAACCGTGATCGCCTCGCCGTATTTCGTCGATCACGTTGATTTCTCGACCACCGCCGTCGGTGACGACCGGACCCGGCCGACCGGCTTCGCCCTCTTGCCCGCCAACCCGAACCCGTTCAATCCAACGACCGCTATCGGCTATCAGCTATCAGCCGTCAGCAACGTCAAGCTGGAGGTGTTCGACACGCTCGGGCACCGCGTTCGGACGCTGGTGGATGAGACGAAAGCGGCCGGACAGTACACCGCGACGTTCGACGCGGCCGGATTGCCGAGCGGCATCTACCTCGTTCGGCTCGAATCCGCTGGTCGGGTTCAGTCGCAGCGGCTGACGTTGGTGCGCTGATGCGGACCTCTTTCCTCGCCCTGCCGCTTCTGGCCCTTGCCGGTGCCGCACACGCCCAACAGATCGCCGTCGATGGCGTCGGGTATCTGCCGAACGCAGCCAAGAGCGCCGTTGTCTGGGGCGCCGGGTCGGCCGACTCGTTTCGCGTCGTCCGCAGCGGCCAAGTCGTGTTGCGCGGCGCGCTCTCGGCGGCCGTCAGCGACGCCGCCACCGGCCGGAGCGTTCGCCGGGCCGACTTTAGTTCGCTCCGCCAACCGGGCGCTTACACCGTCCAGGTGACAGGCGTGCCGACCTCGGCACCGTTCGCCGTCTCGCCCGATGTCTATCGTTCCGTCGCCGCCGCGTCGCTGAAAAGCTATTATTATCAGCGCTGCGGGATGGCGCTCTCGCCGCAGTTCGCCGGGTTCTACTACCACAGCATCTGCCACGCGACCGACGGCGTGTTCCACTCGACCGCCGACACGTCGGGCCGATTCGACGTGACCGGCGGCTGGCACGACGCGGGCGACTACAACAAGTACATCGTCAACGCCGGGATCACGGTCGGGACGATGCTGATGGGCTACGAGTTGGCGCCCGAGCGGTTCGCGGCTGACACGCTGAATATCCCCGAAAGCGGCAACGGCGTGCCCGACCTGCTCGATGAGGTCCGCTACGAACTCGACTGGTTCTTCAAGGTCCAGCGAACCAGCGGCGGCGTCGCGCACAAGGTCTCGCGCAAGCAGTTCGCGGGCTTCATCATGCCGCAGCGGGACAACAACGAGATCCGCTCGATCTACCCGATCAGTTCGACCGCGACCGGCGATTTCGCCGCCGTCATGGCCCGCGCCGCCCGAATCTACCGCCCGTTCGATCCCGCTTTCGCCGACCGCTGTCTGGATGCGGCCCAGCGGGCGTGGGTGTATCTGGCGACCTCGCCCGGCATCGTCCCGAGCGGCGGTTTCCGCAACCCGTCCGATACCGGCACCGGCGAGTACGGCGACGGGGACGACCGCGACGAGCGGCTCTGGGCCGCCGCCGAACTGTTCATCACGACCGGCGATGCGGTCTATGGCGACGCCTACGAGCGGATGTCGGCTTCCTCGCCGGGGCTGACGCAGGCGCCGTATTGGGGCGATGTCGGCACGATGGGCCATCTAACCTACCTGACCGGTCCGCAACC
>JBBSVG010000007.1:0-15203 GCA_038233775.1 Bacteroidota bacterium
AAGGCGCCGACCAAATCATCGGCGGCCACCGAACCGCCGTCTGGTCGGATGCGCCGCAACCGAGCGTGGATGCCGTGCTCGACGCGCTCCGACGCGGCCGCTCGCAGATCACCACCGGTCCGCTGATGGACCTCAATCTGCACACCACCGACGGCGTGAGCGCTCGTCCCGGTCAATCCGTCTCGGGCGATGGACCGCTGACGGCATCGGTCGCGGCCGTCTCGTCGGCCGAATTCGGCGGAGCGGCGGCGGTCGAGTTGTGGCTCGGTCGGGTCGGCGATTCGGCCGAGCGGCTCGTCTGGCGCGGAACGCCAACCGGCGGCGAGACGATTTCTGTCGCGCTCGACCGACCCGACGGCCGCTGGTATCTGCGCGCCTCGGCCGTGACGGCAAGCGGCGCGTTTGCCCACACGAACCCGATTTGGTCGGCGTAGCGCGTATTTTTGCCTGTCCCCCGCCCGCTCATCAGACCAAGTTCGCCATGCAGATCGGTCCGTATCGCGTCGATGTCGTCGAAACCGGTCGCTTCGCCCTCGACGGCGGCGCGATGTTCGGCGTCGTCCCGAAACCGCTCTGGAGCCGGGCGCTGCCGTCGGACGAGCTGAACCGAATCCCGATGGCGATGAAGGCGCTGCTGCTTCGCGGCGACGGCCGGACGATTCTGGTCGATACCGGCGCCGGGCACAAGCTGGCCGACAAATTGGCGGCGATCTACGCGCTCGACTTCAGCCGCTTCGAACTGCTCGACGGGCTGAAATCGCTCGGCGTCGCGCCGGACAGCGTGACCGACGTGATCCTGACACATCTGCACTTCGATCACACCGGCGGCGCGACCCGGATCGATCCGGCCACCGGCGCGGTCGTCCCAACGTTCGCCAACGCGACGCACCACGTCCAGCGGCAGCAATGGGATTGGGCGCTGGCGCCGACCGAGCGCGACCGGGCCTCGTTCATGTCGGAGAACTTCGTCCCGCTCGACGAAGCCGGCCGCTTGAAGCGCGTGGACGGCGCGGTTGAACTCCTGCCCGGCATCCGAGCGGTGCCCGTCCACGGCCACACGCCGGGTCAGCAGATGATCCGGGTCGATGGCGGCGACGGCGCGGCGCTGCTCTACGCCGCCGATCTCGTCCCGACGCACCATCACCTGCCGCTGCCGTACATCATGGGCTACGATCTGTCACCGCTGGTCACGCTCGAAGAGAAGCGGACACATCTGATGCAGGCGGCCGACGATGGGACGATTGTGGTCTTCGAGCACGACGCCTTCCGCACCGCTGCCACGCTCCGCCGCGACCCGAAGCGCGGCGTCGCCCTGGCCGACGACCGCTCGGCCGAGTTGCTCCCCGCTGACCCGTCCGCCGACTGATGACTCGACGCCTCGCCGCGCTCCCGCTCGCCCTGCTGCTCGCCCCGGCCGTCTCATTCGGCCAATCTGGGCGCGGCTGGCACGTCGCTCAGGGCGAACTGACCTTTGCCCGGCTGGCGGCCGATCCGCTCGAACCGCGACTCGGTTCGGTCATCTACACCGACCGAAACAAGCTCCGGCTCGACATCGGCAACTCGCTCGATCTGGCGACGTGGCGGGCCGGTTCGGCGCCCGAGGCGGCGCGGATCTCGGTCGGCGTCGATCTGGCGACCCACACGCTGCTCCGTCGCGAACCCGACTTCCACTTCCCGGTAGAAGCATCCGATTACCTGTTCGGCGTCAACCTGACCGGACGACGGCGGATCGGCGCGACCGACCTCGCCGGACGGCTGCGGATCAGCCACATCTCGGCCCATCTGGTCGATGGCCGGTTCGATAAGGACAGCCAAACGTGGCGCGACGGGCGCTTGCCCCGCGTTTATAGCCGTGAGTACGTCGAGGGAACGGTCAGCGGTCGGCGGTCGATGTCCGGCTTCGGCGTCCGGCTCTACGGCGGCGCGCAGGCCCTGTTCCACGTCGCGCCCGAGCTGCCGAAGCTGACCGGCCAATTGGGCGGCGAACTGACGCGGCGACTCGCGCCCGTCCTGACCGGCTATCTGGCCCACGACCTGAAGCTGCGCGGCACCGGATCGGGCGCGGTCGGGTCGATGAACAGCACCCAACTTGGCCTCCGGCTCGGTCGACCGGATGGGCGCAACGTGGACGCGTTTGTCACCCGCTACGTCGGCCTCAGCCAGCACGGCGAGCTGTTCGATCAACCCGACCCGCATTGGGCCGTCGGGCTGCTGTTCGGCTGGTAAACGCAGCGAGGCCCGGATGCCACCGACGCATCCGGGCCTCTCGTCCGTCAACCGACAGGTTGGGGTCAGTCCACCCGACCCGACAGGCTCAGTTCGGCCGGGCCGTTCGGGCCATCGACCTTGATTGTGACCGTCACCGGTGCGGGCACCTTGAAGTTGCCGACCGAGCCGTTCGGTCCCTCGGCCAACTCGCCATCCTGGATGTTGAACGAGAAGTAGGTGAAGCGGGGGTCCTGCGTGTCGGGCATCGCGTAGGCGGTCTTGCCCGCGACTTTCGCCCCTTCCCCTTCGACCGCGACGTTGACCGACGTGCCGGACGCGAGCGGGTTGCCCTGCTGATCGGTGACGCGGAAGGTGATCGTGTTCTGACCGCCGTACGGGACATCGATTCGGGTCAGTACCGAGTCCTGACCAGTCAACACCGACGGGGCCGTAATCCGCACGTCGCTGATGAACGACAGACCGGAGAAGAGCACCACCGTCGAGTCGAGAATCGTCCGCTGGTTCTCGTCCACCGTGCTGCCGACGACGAGCGCGTAACCGGGCCGACCGAGCAGGTAGCTCGGGTAGCCGACCGGAATCTTCGTCAGCGGCTGCGACGGGACCGGCGGACCGGAGAACAGCCGAACGCGGGCGAAGCCGTCCGCGTCGGTCAACGCCGAGCCCTGAATGATCCCGGCCGAGCTGGAGAAGTAAACCGCCGTCCCCACTCGGGTCGGGTTGCTGTAGCGGTCGCCGACCTGGGCCGTGATGACCTCGTTCAACCCGAAGATGTTGTAACCGGGGAAGTTCAGTCGGCTCGGGACGATGGCATAGTGGCGCTGCTCCGGCGGCCCGCCGTGGATCGTCAGGCTGACCGGAATCGCGTTGATCGTCTTCCCGGTCTCGACGACGCTCGCTTCGGCCAGCAACTGGACGACACCAGCCTTTGTGCCGCTGTTGACCGTGGCGATGACCCGTCCGTTGCTCGTCACGCGAGTCGGCGGGTCGAGTTGCTCGCCGCCGCCGGGACCGCCGCGCAGGGTGAACCGAACCGTCGCTGCGTGGATCGAATCGACCGGGTTGCCCTGCGGATCGCGTGCCTCGAAGACGAACTGTGCCGTCTCGTTGCTGCCGGTACCGCGTACACCGATGGTCGCCACATTCTGGCTGACGAGCACGAGGCTCGCCGCCGGTCCGCTTTCAGCCCGACCTTCGTTCACCCCGTTGCGCCGCCGAACCCGCAGCGGCACGGCCGTCCGGTTCGTATCGTTGCCACCGACGTTGGCGACCGTGATCGAGTCGCGCAGATCGCCCGAGATCGCCCGGATCGTCACGGTGCGCGGCGCGGGCGCCTGAATCGTCAGTTGATATTGCCCGCTCGCGTTCGTCAGCGACGAGACGACCGGCTGCTCACCGACAACCTCGACATAGGCGTTGGCGACCGGTTGGTTGAGCGTGTCCTGCACGATGCCGGTGATCGTCGCCCGACCCGTGGCGGTGGTGCCGTTCGGTCCGGTCGATGGGCCAGCGTCCTTGCAGCCGACGGCCATCGTTGCGAGGCTGAGGCTGAGCAGAAGCGCCCGAACGAGCAGGCGCCGTGGAGAGGAACCCGCGCTGAGGCGGAGCGTGGCAGCGTCCATGCGGAGATGGGGTTGGGGTACAGAGGGGAGAACCGGCACAGAAGGCTCGGGTCGGGACGTGCGGTGCGCACGGGACCGGGAGGCACCTGGCCGGGCCGGATGTCAAATCCCAAGCCAGCGCCCCGGATACGCAACGGCTCGGCAGCAAGTGACCCGAAGCGGTTGTGCCCGGTGGAACCGGCGACCCGATTGGCGAATTTTACCCAAGCAACGACTCAAGACGAGTCACCCGGCCCGAGCGAGCCGGTCAGCAAGATACGACCCCGATGCCCATGAGCGAGATCGTCCTGCAAGTCAGCATCCGGCAACGCGGCCAGACCGGCGCGGCGGCCAGTCGTATGCTGCTCGTTCCCAGCGAGCAACTCGACGCCGTCAAGCGCGAACTGCGGACCGAGTGGCGCGAGATCGGTCCCGCCAGCCACCTGCTCGTCCTAACCGAGCGCCCCGATGAAACCACCGGCGACCCGCTGCCCACCTATCGCCCGATGCTTGACGACCTGTTCAACCTGCGGCGGGTTTGAGAGAAGCTGTCGGCAACGGAAGCTGTCGGATAGAGCGGTTTTCAGAGATATGTGACGCCTCTGTTCCTGCCTCCGAACGTCTGACCGATTGGGCAGCCAACCCCTCCCCGTCGGGGAGGGGTCATCGTTCAGGCGGCACCCGGTTCCCCCCCCGCTCGGCTGTCGCCGGCAGCCCCCCGGCGGGGGGCGGTTAGGGCCGCTAAACCTTCGAACTTCTCTGAATACCGCTCTATCAGCCGTCAGCTTACTGCAAGAGAACGGCAACGGAAGCGGTCGTCGGTGGCGGCTCCGTTGTGGATTCTGCGGCAGCGGAACGCTACCGCCCAAGCTCACCACGAACGGAAATCGGCTGTCATCCGGCAACGACGCCACACTGTCGTTTCATCAATCCGCGATCATCCATCTGCAATCGCCTTTCCATCGCTCCTCGCTCATCACCCATCGCTCTCTTACGGCACTGGACAATTGCCCAAGGCCATTTGCCAAGCGAACGAGAGCGCGATGCACAGGCCGACGAGGGCGATGAGCAGGCGACGGCGGCGGGTCAGCGAGAAGGTCATCGGGGCGTGGGGTTGATGGGCGGCGGTCGGTAGATGGCAAGGTGCTGCCACGGCAAGAACTCGTAGCGGCCGATGCGGACATAGCCAAGCGGCGCGAGTTCGCGGTCCATCGCGTCGAGCGTCATTTTGTGCTCGGGGCGGATCGGCACGCTTGGGTCTTCGCCGCGAAACTCGACCAACACGAGTCGGCCACCGGGTCGGAACGCTCGACTCAGCGCTGTTAAAAACCGCTCCGGTTGGCTGAGTTCGTGGTACACATCGACCATCAGCGCCAGATCGACCGAGCTGTCCGGCAGTCCGGTGGCGGTGTTGCCGGAGCGAACGGCGGTCACGTTGGTCAGCCCGCGCTCGCGCACCGCTTGGCCGAGCCTTTCCAGCATCTCCGGCTGAATGTCGGTCGCGAACACCCGGCCGGTCGGACCGACCCGGTCTGCCAGCCGCAGCGTATGGTAGCCGACCCCGGCGCCGATGTCGGCCACCGCCATGCCGGGCCGGACGCCAATCGAGTCGAGCATCCGTTCGGGCTGTTCCTCGGCGGCGCGTTCGTCGCGGACCAGCCAATCGGCGCCGCGAACGCTCATCGTGTTGGCCGGCTGTCGCTGTCGGGCGCGGATGGCCGAATCGAGCGCCGCCGGGGTCATGTCGTGCGGGTCGATCAGCGCTTCGGCGACCGGACGCCCAACTGCGGCGCTGTCCGCCGGTCGCTCAATCGTCGCCGATCCCGGCTGACATCCGGCCCCGACAAGCAGCACCGCGACGATCCACCGACGCATAGCGATCCCCGGCAGGCGGTTGGGTTTGGACTAAAGACAAAAGGGCGGCGGATTCCCCAATCCACCGCCCCTTCGTGTCCTTCTATGTGCGAGACCGTCACCGCCGGAGCCTCTCCCCAGGGACCCAGGCAAACAGATCTCGCGACTCCAGTCCATCCGGGCGATGCAACGTGTTTCTCCCCAGACCCACGCTCCCCTGCACCGTCCCATCCGTGACCGGATCTGCGTTTCCCATAGCCAAGCGACGTGCCAGACGAAAAATCGGCCAAACCGGCGGCGTGAGAACGATTTTGCCGAGCGACCTGCGATGCCCGCCTGAACGGGACTTGCAGCCGATTGAGCCGACCTCGCATCTCTGCGAGCCGGACGGCGGGCGGGAATGGTCGGCGGCTCGGGAGACGTTCGCCCTTGAGCAACCTCGTCGGCAGCCGTACCTTTGCCGTCAACCGATCCCTTTCCTCTCGATCCATTCTCGCCATGAGTGTGCTCTATTTCCTCGCCCAGCGGTTCGTCGCCGGTGAAACGCTCGACGATGCCGTCGCCCAAGTCGTTCGGCTCAACGGCAAGGGAATGCGGGCGACGCTCGATCTGCTCGGCGAGAACGTGACCGAGCGGAGCGAGGCGATGAAGGCCACCGCCAACTATCTACTGCTGCTCGACACGATCCAGCGCGCGGGCGTCGAGTCGAACATCTCGATCAAGCTGACGATGCTCGGGCTCGACATCGAGCGCGACTTCTGCATGGCGAACCTGCGCCGGTTGCTCGACCGGGCCAAAGCCTACGGCAACTTCGTCCGCATCGACATGGAAGGCTCGCCCTACACCCAGGCGACGCTCGATATCTTTCACGAGGTGTACGCCGAGTACCGCGAGACGGTCGGGACGGTGCTACAGAGCTATCTCTACCGGACCGAGGCTGACGCGGCGCTGCTTGCGTCGGAAGGCGCGCGGATTCGGTTGGTCAAGGGCGCCTACAAGGAGCCGGATTCGGTCGCCTACCCGGCGAAAGACGACGTGAATGCCGCCTACGTCCGCACGATGGAGGCGCTGCTGCTGGGCGCGAACTACCCGGCGATTGCCTCGCACGACGAGGCGATGATCGGCCACGCCAAACAGTTCGCCGCCTTGCACAACATCCCGAAAGAGGCGTTCGAGTTCCAATTGCTCTACGGCATTCGGCCCGGTTTGCAGGAAGATTTGGTCGCCGAAGGATACAACGTCCGCATCTACGTCCCCTACGGCACGTTCTGGCTGCCGTACTACAGTCGGCGGCTGCGCGAGCGGAAGGAGAACATCCTGTTCGTCGCCAAGAGCTTGGTCAAACGCTGATTTCCCCTATTCGAGACCCTATGCGCCCCCTGCTGATCGCTGGCAACTGGAAGATGAACACCGACGGTCACCGCGCCGCCGAACTGGCCCGTCAGGTCGCCGACGGTCTGCCCGAGTCGATGCCCGACACGGTTGAAGTGCTGGTTTGTCCCCCGATGATCTGGCTCGAGGCGGTGGCCGAGTTCATCGACGACTCGCCGGTCATGCTTGGCGCCCAGACGGTCCACTTCGAACCCAACGGCGCGTTCACCGGTGAGATCTCGGCCGAGATGCTGGCCTCGGTTGGCTGCACCCACGTCATCATCGGCCACTCGGAGCGGCGGCAGTTCTTCGGCGAAACCGACGACACGGTCAGCCGCCGGGTCAAGCGGGCACTGGAGGCGGGCCTCGTCCCCATCGTCTGCGTCGGCGAAACACTGGGCGAGCGCGAGCAGAGCCAGACGGAGCGGGTCGTGGAAACGCAGCTTGGCGGCGGATTGGCTGGGCTATCGGCCGATCAGGTCGGGCAACTGGTCATCGCCTACGAGCCGGTCTGGGCCATCGGAACGGGCCGAACGGCAACGCCCGAGATGGCCCAAGCGGTCCACGGCTTCATCCGCGCTTGGCTCGGTCGGCAGCACGGCGCGCCGGTCGCCGACGCGGTGCAGATCCTCTACGGCGGCAGCATGAAGCCCGACAACGCCGCCGAGTTGCTCCGTCAGCCGGACATCGACGGCGGGCTGATCGGCGGCGCGTCGCTGAAGGCCGACGATTTTCTCGCCATCGTCCAAGCCGCGCTTGCGCTTCGCTGACTCACAGATCGAACGGGTCGTGCCCCTCCAGTCGGTCGCGTGCCTCGGCCAGCGCCGACTGGAGTTCCGCCCGGTGGTGGCCCTGTCCAACCTCGGTCGCCACCTGAATCCCGGTTTCGTACACCGCGACCGCTTCCTCCGCCCGCCCGTCGGCTTCGAGTGCCTTGCCCAAATGATAATAAGCGCCGGAGTACGTCCGGTCGCGACGGAGCAAGTCCTCGAACATCGCAATCTGTCCGGCGCGGTCGCCTTCCTTGCCGAGTTCGAGCGCCAACGCATAGCGGCTGAACGAATCCGATGGGTCGGCGGCGAGAAAGCCGAGCAACAGCGCCTTGCGGTCCATAACGGGTCGGGATTGGTGAGCGGCATCCGGGGACGGGGCAACAGGGCCGGCCGAACGCTCGGTTCCGCGAGGGCCAACTGCGCGGGCGGTCGATTTCCGCCGGGAACCGTGTATCTTGATCTGTCGCCGGTGCGACAGGCGCAGCCGCCGCCTCACCGACCGATTGCGGCCGACCTGCCATCGGCCCCGAGCATTCGCCCCGCGTCCCGCCCACTCGCCCCGCCCATGTCGACGACGGCCTTGCCTCTGCCAGACGGACCGGCCCGAGCGGAGTTGACCCTCGGCGCACTGTTCCTCAACGTCCGCATCGCCCGGCACTGGGCTGGCGAGCAGGCTCGGGAGATCGGGCTGGCCGAACTGGACATCGAAGGGCTGCTGCTGGCGCTGACGGAGATCTGCACCAACAGCATCCTGCACGCCTACGGCGGTGAGCGAGCCGACCGGACCCTCTCGCTCCGCATCTGGGCGCTACCCGACGGGCTGCTGCTCTCCATCCGCGATGAGGGAAGCACGATTCCCGCTGCCGCGCTCGAACCGCCCGACATGAGCGTGCCGCGCACCGGCGGCTACGGATTGATGCTCGCCCGCACGCTGACCGATGGCTGGTGGGTGGACACGTCGCGGCGGCTGGGCAACGAGATTCGTCTGTTCAAGCGTCTCCCCGGCGCACCGCCGATCTGAGCCCGTCGCCATGGCCGCCCCGGACCTCGACGCCCCGACACTGCTCGCCCTCGACGTGGGCAACTCCCAAGTGAAGCTCGCCCTGTTCTCTGGCGACCGGCTCGTGGCCGAGGCGCGGCTGTCGAGTCGGGTCGAGCGCAACGACGACGGCTGGCGCGATGCGCTCTCGACGGCCGTCGAACCGCTCCGGCTGCGAGACATCGGTCGGGTCGCGCTGGCTTCGGTCGTCCCAACGATCACGGTCGTTCTGGAGCGACTGCTGACCCGGTTGACCGGGCAGCCACCGCTGATCGTCTCAGCCGGACTCGACCTCGGGCTGAGGATCGAGGTGGCCGAACCCGAGCGGGTCGGCGCCGACCGATTGTGCGCGGCGGTGGCCGGTTACACTCATTTCGCCCGACCGCTCGGCCGACCGCTGATCGCCATCTGCGCGGGCACGGCGACCACCTACGAGGTCGTGACCACCGATGGTGCCTATCTGGGCGGGGCCATCGCGCCGGGGATCGAGACGACGGCCACCGCGCTCGTCGGCCGGACAGCGCTCTTGCCCGCCGTCGATCTCTACAACGTGCCCGACCGACCCATCGGCCGCACCACCGACGAGGCGATGCGCGCTGGGCTGCTGTTCGGCGCCATCGATTCGACCGCCGGGATGATCGAGCGGCTGAAACGCGAGCTAATCCGTCGCGGCGAGAGCGCGGCGCCGCCGGTTGTCGTCGCCACTGGCGGCTTCGGCGCGCTGATGGGGACGCACTTAGGCGACCGGATCGACCACGTCGAACCGCGACTGATCGTCGATGGTCTGCGCCTGCTGGCCGACCGCTTGCTGCCGACGGAGGGGTTCCGGTGACCGTCCCCTTCCAGCATCTCAGCTTGCGGGCGCGGATCACGACGCTGATGGTCGCCACGGCGCTGCTGCTGCTGGTCGGCTGCGGACTGCTGCGCTGGTGGCTGTGGGAGCGGGTCGCGCTGGCGCAGGCCGAATCGGATGCCGTCTGGGTCTCGACGCTGGCGAGCGACCTGCTCTACGGCGAGTTGACCGGCGGCTCGCCCGAGACGAGGCAACAGATCGAGGCAACCTTCCGCGCCGATCCGGTCGTGCTCCGGCTGGTGCTGCGCGACGCCGTCGGTCAGATCCGATACAGTTATACCCACCCCTCCGACGACGCGACCGCCGATCTTCCGCCGCTGGCCCGGCGACAGGAGGACCGGGCCGCGACCCATCCCACGCTGCTCAGCGCGGTCCACCGGACGCTGCCGAATGGGACGCCGGTGCTGGAGACCGTCACGGCCGCGTTCGGTCCCGCCCGATCCGGGGCCACGCGTCCCCGCTATCTGGGTCGGGTGTACCTGCGGCTGAACCTGCGGCCGACCTACGAACGCCGCTCTGCCGACCTGCTCGCCTCGCTGCCATGGCTGACTCTGCTCATCGCGGGCCTGCTGGCGGCCCAACTGGCGGCCATCAGTTGGCTGCTTGCGCCGCTGCGCCAAACGGCAGCGCTCGCCAGCCGGCTGGTTCAGGGCGAACGAACCGTCCCGCTCGCGTCGCCGCCGGGCCAACCGGAGTTGAGTGCGCTGGTCGGTGCCATCGCGCACCTGCTCAGTCAGACCCGGCAAGCGGAAGCCGCCGCCGAAGCCGCTGAAGCGCGACTGGACCAAGCGACATCCGCCCAAGCCCGAGCCGAGCAACGCTACAAGGCGCTGGCCGAGCGGGCCGGCGATGCGGTGGTCAACATCGCCCCGGACGGTGGGATCGAGTCGACCAACAGCCGCTTCTGCCAGTTGACCGGCTACCCGCCCGAAGAAATCCGCCGCCGCCCGTTCGTCTCGCTGGTCCACCCTGACGACCGGGAGGAGGTCACCGCTCGGCTGGAGCGCTGGACCGGCGGCGGCTCGACCGCCGGGCAGCACACCTTCCGCATCCTGACCAAAGAGCGCGAGGTCCAGCACGTCGAGGGGAGCGCGACGGCGTTCCGGCAGGGCAGCCAGATCGTTGGGCTGCAGCTCATCGTCCGCGACGTAACCGACCGGCGTGAGCTTGAAGGCCAGTTGCTCCGCTCGCAAAAGCTCGAGTCGGTCGGCCGACTGGCTGGCGGGGTCGCCCACGACTTCAACAACCTGCTCGCGGCCATCTTGCCGTCGGCCCAGTTGCTCAAGCTGCGGCTCAAGCGCTCCGAGGCCGACGCGCCGCTGCACGATCTGGCCGATCAGATCGAGCGCGTGACGCGGCGGGCAACCGACCTCGTGCGGCAGTTGCTCTCAGCCAGCCGGGTCGAGCCGGTCGCGCTCGAGCCGATGGACTTCGGGCCGGTCGTCGAGGAAGCGGTGCGGGTGCTGCACAAGTTGGTCGGTCCGCAGATCGAGCTGCGCGTCTCGCTCGAACCCGGCCTGCCGCGCATCGTCGGCAACGCGACGAAGCTCAACCAAGTGCTGCTCAACCTCGGCGTCAACGCGCGGGACGCGATGGCGGGCAGAACCGGAACGATCAACATCTCGGTTGCCCAGGTCCACATCACCGAGGGCGAGCGCCCTCGCGGCGGACGGGCGGTGCTCTCGCCGGGCACGTACCTGTGCCTGTCGGTCGGCGACACCGGCGCCGGGATCGCACCGGAGGACATGGCAAAAATCTTCGACCCATTCTTCACCACCAAATCCATCGGCCAAGGAACCGGACTCGGGCTGTTCGTCGTCTTCGGCGTGGTCAAGGAACACCGGGGCGAGGTCTCGGTCACCTCCGAGCAGAACAGCGGCACCACGTTCCGCGTCTTTCTCCCGGCGGTCGGCTCTGTCGCCGCGCTCACCGGTCCCGCGCCGTCGGCCCCGACGACCGAGGCGGTCGTCCTGTCCCACCCCGGCGGCTACCGCACCCGACGCATTCTGGTCGTGGACGACGAGCCGGAAGTGGCCGAGACGGCTCGCCGAACGCTCGAACTGGCCGGCTACCGGGTCGGTGTGGCCCACAGCGGGATCGAGGCGCTCGAACGGGTGCAGCGGGCCATCGACGGCGCGGCCGACGGTGCGGTCAGCGGCAGCCGCAACGAGCTACCCGATCTGGTGCTGCTCGATATGCGGATGCCGCAACTCGACGGGCTGGAGACGTTCGAGCGGCTCCGACGAATCGCGCCGAACTTGCTGATCGTCTTCGCCAGCGGGTTCAGCCAACCGGCGCAGATCAAGGCCGGGATCGCCGCCGGAGCCAACGGGTTCATCGAGAAACCGTTCAGCATAGACGGCCTGACGCGCACCGTTGGCCGCGTCCTGCCCGATTCGGTGGGGTAAAACTGGTAGGATCGACCCAAAACCGTCTAAACAGGGCCAAAAACAGCGATTTCATCGGCTTTCGCCCTTGACAAGCCGGGAAAGGTTCGCTAAGTTAGCCCTGCCACACGCGCCACGGCGCACGCGCCTTCCCCACGGCCTGTCTGGCCGGGGCCAATTGGGAGCATTCCATTCACACAGGAGGTCGGTATGGCTGAGCACTTCGGCAAGCTGAAGCAGCACATCGAAGGGTTGGAAAAGGATTTCGAAGCGTTCTACGAGAAGGGCAACAAAGCCGCCGGCACCCGCATCCGCAAGTCGATGAACGACCTGAAGGCGATGGCCGCCGAGATTCGCAAGGATGTGCAGGATCGGAAGAACAACGAGAAGGGCGATAACGCCTGAGTAGGCCCGTCTCCAGACCAAAAACCCCCGACACCAGCGCTGGTGTCGGGGGTTTTTTGTATCCAACCGCTGCTGCTCAGTAGCGTTCGGCGACGGCCTTGCGCTTCAGCGCCGACAGGTGCCAGGTGATGTCGATCTCCTTCGGACACGCTTGGACGCAGTTGAAGATCGTGTAGCACTTCCACAGCGCCTTGTGGTTGTCCACCAGCTTCAACCGCTCGCCGGTGGCGTGGTCGCGGGTGTCGAAGATGTAGCGGTACGCCTTCAGCATCGCCGCCGGACCCAAATACTCGTCGTCGGCCCAAGTGGACGGACACGATTGGGTGCAGGCGCCGCAGAGGATGCACTTGGTCGATTCCTCGATCAGCATGTGATCCTCGGGGCTCTGGTAGCGCTCCCGCTCCGGCGCCGGCTCGTCGTTGACGAGAAACGGCATCACCGTTTCGTACTTGCGCCAGAACGACGCCATGTCCACCACCAGATCCTTGATCACCGGGATCGACGGCATCGGCTTGATCTCGACCGAACTACCAACGTCCTTGACGAGCGTGATGCAGGCCAGCCGGTTCTCGCCGTTGATCAGCATCGCATCCGAGCCGCAGACGCCGTGGGCGCACGACTTCCGGTAGGTCAGCGTCCCGTCCTGCTCCCACTTGATCGTGTTGAGCACGTCGAGCATCCGCTCCATCGGCGACGCCTCGACGGTGTACGTCTCCATGTGCGCCGCTTGATCCTTGTCGGGATTGAAGCGCTGAATATTGACCGTCAGTTGCATCGGAGGGGTGCCTGGAGTCTGGTGAGAGCGCAGCGCGTGCGCGTCAGTACTTCCGCTCTTTCGGCTGGAACCGGGTCAGCTTGATCGGCCGCGTCTCGATGTGCGACGAGCCGTCGGGGTGCAGGAAGTAGAACCCGTGCGAGAGCCACTTCGAGTCGTCGCGCGCCTGAAAATCCTCGCGCGAGTGAGCGCCGCGACTCTCTTTCCGCCAGCGGGCGCTCTCGATCAGGGCAAACGAATAATCGACCATGTGGCCCAGCTCGACGGCTTCCATCAGGTCGGTGTTGAACTGCCGACCCTTGTCCATCACCGTCACCTTAGCGACGCGCTGGCGCAGGTCGCGGATCGAGCGGGCCGCCGTCTCGAGCGTTTCTTCGGTGCGGAAAACCGAGACGTTGTCCATCATCATCTTCTGCAACTCGTCGCGAATCGTGACCGCCGACTCGCCCTGTTCCCGATTCACAATCGCCTTCAACTCGGCCCGAGCCGTTTCCTCGGCCCGCTCGGAGATCGGCTTCTGCTCCGTCCCGACCGCACGCAGATACTTGACGATGTGCTTCCCGGCCCGGCGCCCAAAGACGACCAGATCGAGCAGCGAGTTCGTTCCCAACCGGTTCGCCCCGTGAACCGAGACGCACGCCGCCTCGCCAGCCGCGTAGAAACCCTTGACGATGTCGCGGTCGTCGCCCAGCGAGGAGAACTCACCCCGGACCACGTTGCCGTCGGGGTCGATGATCTGCGCCGCTTTCGGGTCGCCGTTTGGGTCGATCTGCGTTCGCCCGGCGATCCCAACGCCCCGGCGAACGCGGCCGTCGGCGTCGGTCGGGATGCCGCCCATCGCGTAGTGGCAAGTCGGCGAGATCGGGATCGGCTGTTTGGACGGGTCGATGCCCAAATAAATCTTCGAGAACGTCGCGATCTCCGGCAGCTTCTTCTCGATCTCCTTCATCCCGAGGTGCGTCAGGTCGAGGTGGACATAGTCCTTGCCCTCGATCCCGCGACCCTCGCGAATCTCCTTGTAGATCGACCGGCTGACCATGTCGCGCGGCGCCAGATCTTTGACGGTCGGCGCGTAGCGTTCCATGAACCGCTCGCCCAAGTTGTTCAGCAGGATGCCGCCTTCGCCGCGAGCGCCCTCGGTCACCAGAATCCCGAGCTTGTAAAGCCCGGTCGGGTGGAACTGGGTGAACTCCATGTCCTCGAGCGGCAGCCCGTTCCGCAGAACGATGGCGAGCCCGTCGCCGGTGTTTGCGTGGGCGTTGCTCGTCGTCCGAAACGCGCGGCCGTAGCCGCCGGTGGCGAAGCAGACGGCTTTGGCGGCGAACGTGTTCAGCTCGCCGGTCCGAATCTCGTAGGCGACGATGCCCTGAACTTCCTCGTTGTGCTCGTCCAAAATCAGGTCGAGCATCTGGTGCTCGGCGTAGAAACGGACCTTTTGTTTCACGCACTGCTCGTACAGCGTGTGCAGCAAGACGTGACCGGTCCGGTCGGCGGCGTAGCAAGCGCGGCGGACCGGCGCTTCGCCGAAGTTCTTCGTGTGGCCGCCGAACGGGCGCTGGGCGATTCGTCCCTCGGGCGTGCGGCTGAACGGAACGCCGATGTGCTCGAGTTCGTAGATCGTGCGCGGCGCGTCCTTGCACAGAATCTCGATGGCGTCCTGATCGCCCAAATAATCGGAGCCTTTAACCGTGTCGAACGCGTGCCACAGCCACGAGTCTTCCTCCTCGTTGCCGAGCGCCGCGCCGATGCCGCCCTGCGCTGCGCCGGAGTGCGAGCGGAGCGGGTGCAGCTTCGAGACGACGGCCACGTCGAAATGCTGACTGGCCTCGAGCGCCGCCCGAAGCCCGGCCAGCCCGGAGCCGACGATGATCACGTCGTGGGTAATCCGCATGGACAGAATGGAGTCAGAGGGTGAAGCG
>JBBSVG010000008.1:0-14557 GCA_038233775.1 Bacteroidota bacterium
GAACGCTACCTCTTGCTCGATAGCCGCCACCTCAGCGGTGGCGTAGCCTGCTGCGGCCAATTCCTGCGCCAGCTCGGCATAGGCGCGCACGAAGGTGGCCGTCGCCTTGTAGTAGCCGATCCGCAGCGGCTCCGTCTGGCTCAGCGCATCTGGTTCGGCGGCATCGCCGCAGAAGTATCGGAGAAACTGCTCCACCTGACGCGGTAACGGCACCGGCTCGCAGAGGTACTCCAACGCCTCACGCGCCGCATCAAGGGCCTTGCGCCCCTCTTCCAGCCAGTTTTTGAGCGGGACGTTGTTTGACCCACCGCTGCCCGTATCGGTGTCCAGCTCGTCCGAATTGTAGACCGCTATCGCCTGCTGCACGTCACCGAAGATCTCCACGAAATCGACGATGTGGCCGTAGGTCTTATCAGGCCCATCGAGCCGGTTGGTGCGACAGATCGCCTGAAACAGGTTGTGATCGCGCAGTTCGTGGTCGAGGTAGATATAGGTACAGCTCGGGGCATCGAAACCCGTCAAGAGCTTGCTGACCACGATCAGCAGCTTCATGTTCGCTGGCTCTTCGATGAACCGGCGCTTGGTCTCGTCCTCGTACTGTTTTGTCGTTTGCCCGGCCTTCAGGACTTGTTTCGTGTAGGTGTCGAACTTAGAGCGCTCGACGCTGTTTTTGGGCTCGCGAGAGATCGTGTTGTGGTTCGGCTCGTAGGAGGTCACGATCCCACAGTGGCCGCCGAGGTCCGTGTTCTGAAGCAGCCGGAAATAGTCGCAGGCATCGGAGATCGAAGCCACCACCAGGATCGCCGTGCCTCGGCCGTTGTTCAGGCGCGGCTTAAGGGCGAAGTCCTCGATGATGCTGGCGATGATCCGCTGCTTGCGGTCCTGCGAACTCATCAACTCTTTCATCGTCGCCCACCGCTTGCGCAGCACCGACTTCTGGAACGCGTTGAGCGTTTTCGTTTTCTGCTCGAACCACTCGTCGATCTTCTTGGGCGAGGTGAGCCGCTGCGGCACACTGCGCGCCTCGTACTTGATATCGAGAACAACCTTATCGGCGACGCCCTGGTGATACTTGTACGTGTGGATGTAGGTCCCGAACACGTCGCTCGTCATCGGCTTGTCTTTGCGGAGCAGCGGCGTGCCGGTGAACCCGATGAAGATTGCCCCTTCCAGCCACCGCCGCATCTGGCGGTTCATGTCGCCGCCCTGGCTGCGGTGGCACTCGTCCACGAATACGTAGAGCCGACCCCGTACTGGCGGCGGCGGGCCGGTCAAGTCGCTTACATCGAACTTGTGGATGAGCGCGCACATCAGCCTCGGTGTGTCGGCGCCGAGGCGTTGGATGAATTGCGCCCGCGAGGTGATGCGCGGCGACCGCGAATCGGTCCCGATCACGCCAGCGTTCTTCATCACAGACTCGATCTGCTTGTCCAGTTCGTCGCGGTCGGTGATGATCAGCACCCGCGCCTCGGGGTCGTGCTCCAACACCCACTTGGCGACGAGCACCATCAGGATGCTCTTGCCGCTCCCCTGTGTGTGCCAGATGACCCCACCTTCCCCTTTTGCAATTCGCGCCTGCGTCGCCTTGACCGCGAAGAACTGGTGCGGTCGGGGCACCTTCTTTCGCCCCTTGTCGAAGATGATGAAGTGCCGCATCAAGTCCAGCAGCCGGACCTTGTCGCAGAGTTGGGCCAGCGGCCGGTCCAGTAGCGCCCCAGCGACCGTCTCGGCGCTTGGCTCAGGCAGATCCTCCTTCCATGAGACGAAGAATTCCTCTGGGGTGCCGGTGGTGCCGTAGCGCAACCCCTGAGAGTCGCTCCCCGCCAGCAGCAGTTGCACCGTGCTGAAGAACCCCTCGTTGAAGATGTCTTCCTGATTCGTGATGAGTTGGCGAACGGCGTCCACCACCTCCACCGAGCCGCGCTTGAGTTCGATCACAGCGACGGCGATGCCGTTGAGGTAGAGCACGATGTCCGGCCGCCGCTCGTGTCCCCCTCTCAGCGTCACCTCCTCCGCCACGGCGAAGTCGTTGCGCTCAGGGTGTTCCCAGTCTATCAGGTGGACCGTCTCGTGGGCCTGCCCGGCGGCGACCTGCACCGGCACGCCGTAGCGCAACAGTTGGTAGGTCCGCAAACTTGCCTGCTCAATTGTGACGCCGGTGACATCGGCGTCCGATTGCAGCTTGAGCAACGCAGCCCCGACCTGAGCCTCCGAGTAGCCACGCGCCAGCAGGTTGGCCCGCAGCAGGTCCCCCTCAATCGACCGATTGTTCTGCCGCTTGCTCCAATCCCCAAGCGAGCGATAGCCCAGCCCGCCGCGCTCCGGCGGGTCGGTGAACAGGGCGACGACTCGGTTCTGCGTCTCGCGCTCGGAACGGGATCGGTTGCTCACGGTCTCACCTCCCAATAGCCGCCTCTCTGCGGCCCGACGTGTTGCAGCTTGCCTGCCTTGACCAACTTGGCGCTGGCCATCTCGACGGCGCGTACCGTGCGACCCACTTCGACAGCCACCTCGGCCAACGTCATCTGCGGGTTTCGACGCAGCAACTCCAGCAGGGCATCGGCCGTTTTCACCGAAGGTTTGACCGAAGGTTTGACCGAAGGTTTCGCTTCGCCTCCCGCCATCGCTTCGAGGTACGCCGACGAAAACGGAAAGTCGATCCAGATGTCGTTCGGTTCGACGTGGACCACGGGCTCCGGCGTCCCGGCATCGCGGCAGGCTTGGAAGATCCGGTGAATCCCTCTGCCCCAGGCTTCGATCTCCCCGGCGCGGAAGAAGGCGTTTGCGATCAGGGGATTGAACGGGAGCGACGGGTGCTCGCCGAGCAGCCGGTTCAGCGACCAGCCTTCTGGCAAGACTGCCGGGTTCCAGATTCTGAGTCGGTCATCATAGACGCGGATTTGCACGGGGGCCGACACCCCGTAATCCCTATGCACGATGGCGTTCAGCACGGCCTCGCGCAGGGCGGCGTCCGGGATCGGGAAGCGCTCGATCCGCTGCAAACCGGCATAGGTGATCGCGGCCTTCAGGTACTTTGTCCGCAGCAGATCCGTCGTCTGTCGGACTTGGGTGAACAGGTCGCCCTCAACCTCGTCGTGATAGACCAAATCCGACTCGGACCGGAAGAACCCGATCTTGACGAACGCGCCGGTGACGAAGACCGACGGATCGGGATGAAACAGCAGCAGCGCCGCCCGCTTCAGGTGGCGCCCCTCGGTCAGTTTCAGCTTCTCGATCAGCCCGGCGTCGGTGTCCCTCAGTGCATTGGGGTCCATCCGGCCGTTCGCGGAGGCGAGGTCCCGGAACGATCCGATGGCTTCTTTCGAGAGCGCCGTGGCTTCGATGCCCGGCACCGGCACACCGTCCCACGTGCGCCCCTGCCGACCGAGCAGGAAGCGGTCGAGGGCCGCCCCCTTCAATTCCTGCAATGTGCTGCCGCTGCGCTGGTAGTAGTGGCCCCGGTAGCTGATGGGCGACGGGTAGGCCGGCGTCACGATCTCCAGATACTCGTGCTCGCCCTCGCGCCGCAGGTTGACCTCGACCAGGATGCCGAGCAGGTCGCGCACCTTGTTGGGCAACTCTGCCAGCAGGGTGCCCGCATTGGGGATGCCGACCACGCGCCCCTTGTCGTCGCGGCCGATCACCAGCAGCCCGCCCTCGGCATTGGCGAACCCACAGACCCAGCGCAGGTAGTCGTCGCGCCACGATTCTTTCCACTCGACGCTCTGGCTCTCGCTCATATCAGCCGGGTCCGGCCGGTGAGCAACTCCTGCATCATCGCCTGTTTCAAGTTCCGCGTCTTGTCCCGTCGCGCCTCCAGCGCCGCAATCTCCGCATCCATGTCCGATAGCACCGCCGCAATCGCCTGCTGTTCAGGAAGCGGAGGCGCCGGAAAACGGTAAGCGCGGAGTATTCCCAGATTTGTGTGGGGTACCCCTGTCTGAATCGCGCTATCTATAATCTGCTTCTGACCTGCACGGCTTACAAAGTATTGATAAACGAATGAGGGATCATGACGTGTTCGATTCAGCGAGACCTTCATCTGGCTTTGAGACACCAAATAACATTCGAATCCGCCGATAGGCACCATGGACACCTGTCCGAGGGTGCCTCGTTGTGTGAAGATAAGATCGCTCGGATATGCCAGATTGGCACTTAACGACTTGGCTTTCCGCAGCGACACAAACACGAAATCACTCGATACAAGACCTGCAGACATGTTTTGCCCCCGAATTACCGGAACACCCGCAATAACATAATCGGCGGAAACGAGGTCCGAACCGAAAGGCCCCCCAACAATCGCGTTGTCCCTGTTCATAGCAGCATCGCGAATAGGCGCACAATCCCAATCCTCGGGGATGACGCCCACCTCGGTCTGCTTGTAGCCGGGGTTCATGGAACTGAAACCCGGCAGCCGCGTTTGGCCGGTGAGGAGTTGCTGCATCGTGGCCTGCTTGAGGTCGCGCTTCTTGGCGATCAGCCGGTCCAGCCCGTCCAGTAGCGCATCCGCATCGCTCAACGCCGCCGCAATCGCCTGCTGCTCGGGGAGGGATGGGCAAGGGATTGGCACCTGCAGGAATTTCTCGCGGGGCAGGTGCGCTATGCTTGTCTGTGTTACATAGTTATCGAGGAGTCCAATCTGCGACCAGCGTTGTAGTAAGGCCACCATAAGCCGACCTTCAAACGCGTGCAGCGGTCGAAGACGATGAAGTGCCTTTTGAAAGTAGCACTCTTCCAGAGGTGACGTCCAGATTGCGGCACGACCAACTTCACCTCCCTCACAAACTAAGATGTCCCCATGTCTCAGCCGGAACCTACTGAGGTCCGGCTGAGACATGGGGACGCTATCCAATGAGTCAATATTTATTTTATTCCACCGAACAGACCTGTTGCCCAAATATGGTTTAAGGACTCCAGCGTTTCGTTCCGCATCCAGCATCTTCCCAAGCTGAACAGAGAATTCATTCCCGATGGTTGAGACATTCCAATCCTCCGGGATGGGGCCGATCTCGGTTTGTTTGTAGCCGGGTTTCAGTTCCATGCGGCTCCCATCGCTTGCAGGTGGCGGGTTACGCGCTCGGTCAGGGCGGCAACCTCGTCGGTGAGGTCGGGCAGAGGTGCCGCGTAGCGCTCGGCGAGTTGGCGGATGCGGCCGGTGAGCGTCTGTGAAACCCGTTCGAGTTCGCCCTGCACGTCGGCCGCGAGCTGAGCCATCCACTTGTCGTCGATGATCAGCGTCTTGATCTCGTCCTCGTCGAGCGTCGGGTATTTCTGGTAAGCCAACCGGTCGAGCGCCGCATCCTTCGCCCGCACGTCGTCGCGGAGCGTTGTGACGCGCTCGGTCAGGCGGACCCACTCCCGCAGCACCGCCGTCTCGTCTGCTGCCTCAAGGTCGCCCTTGATCTCTCGCAGCCGTGCCTTCACATCTGGCCCCACGATTCGGTCGAGCGCCCCGAGAAAACCGTCCTCGCCGCCGTGCTCCTCCTCCCATGATGCTACCTCGGCCGCAGCGGCATCGAAGTCCGCCTGCCGGGCGTCCAGCGCCGCCTGTTCCGCCGCGAAGTAGCGGGCGACGATGTACGGCTTGGGAATCAGGTCGCACGCCCAGCCGCGATCCTTCTGCCGCCCCTTCTTGTCCGTCTCCACAATCCGGCTCGTCCGCGCCACCCAGCCGTCGGCCGCGATGAGGTACGCATCGTCCTGCATCGTCTCCGCCCAGAAATCCATCAGGTGCTGATACACGGCGTAGGCGTCGATGAGCGGCGCCGGGCGGAAGGTGACAAGCAGATCCTCGGCGATGGTTTCGATCAGCGCCTTGGGGTGATCACCCATCTTGAACCCCGTCATTCGAGGCTTGTTGGCCGTGAGCCAACTGTTGAACTGGGCCGTCGCCTCGCGGTTGAAGGCGGTAAACTCCGGGTGCCCGAGAATCGCGGCCCGTACCTCCGGCAGCGGCACCCGTAGTCGCGCATAGCCCGGTCGGTCTGCTGGCTCGAGCAGCGCCTCGCGGACGCTTGGGAGCACCGTCCAGTAGGCCGCAATCGCGTCCAGGTCCCGCTCCGGGATGCCACCTCGCAGGTGGCCGTCGATGTCGTGCAGATCCTCCGGCTCGCTGCTGTCGATGTAGCGCGGCAGGTTCAGGTTGAAGTCGTTGGCGACGATCTCCCCAAGCGGGACCAGCCGCGCGTAGCGTGCGACGTCGATCTGTCGGGCGAAGGTGTCCACGATCCGGTGGATGTCCTGCTCACGAAGCCGGTTCTTGTTGCCGTCCTTGATGAACCCCTTCGAGGCATCGATCATAAACACCGCCCGACGGGCGACCGCGTTCTCCTTGTCGAGCACCAGAATGCAGGCCGGGATGCCGGTGCCATAGAACAGGTTGGCAGGCAGCCCGATGATCCCTTTGAGCATACCCGAGCGGACGAGTTGCTGGCGGATAACCCCCTCCGCGTTGCCCCGAAAGAGCACCCCGTGGGGCAGAATACAGGCGGCTTTGCCGGTGGACTTCATCGAGCGGACGATGTGGAGCAGGTAAGCGTAATCGCCCTGCTTTTCCGGCGGCACGCCCCAACCGAAGCGCTGGAACGGGTCGTTGGCGAGCGTCAGCCCGGTGCTCCAACTCTTGTCCGAGAACGGCGGATTGGCGACCACATAATCGTAGGTCCGCAACTGCGGGCCGTCCATGAACTTCGGCGCCGCCAGCGTGTTGCCGGAGAGGATACTGGCGGTCGGGAAGTCGTGCAGGATCATGTTCATCCGCGCCAGACCCGCCGTCGTCACATCCTTTTCCTGTCCCTCCAGCGTGATCTGCTTGCCCGCTTGTGCCGCGACCTTCAGCAGCAACGACCCCGAGCCACACGTGGGGTCATAGGCGGTCGTCGAGCCTCGGGCGTTGGCTGGCGAGATCCCGATCACGTGCGCGATCACCCGACTCACTTCCGACGGCGTGTAGAACTGCCCCTTGCTCTTGCCGCTCTCGGTGGCAAAGTGCCGCATCAGGTACTCGTATGCATCGCCGAGGATGTCATCGTGCTCGGCCCGGTTCTGCGAGAAGTCGAGTTCCGGCTTCTGGAAGATGCTGATCAGGTTCGTCAGCCGATCCACCATCGCCTGCCCTTCACCGAGCTTGTTCGGATCGTTGAAGTCGGGAAAATCGGTGCGCGCTAGTCGGGCGTTGGCGTCGATCAGCGGCTGGATGATCTGGGTGTTGATACGGTCGCCGATGTCGCTCTTGCCCTTGAGGGCGACCATGTCTTTAAAGCCTGCGCCCTCGGGGATGATGACCAGCGGGGCGAATTCGTTGCTGTCACCATACTTGTCGCTGATGTACTTGACGAACAGCATGAACAGCACATAATCCTTGTACTGGCTGGCGTCCATGCCACCGCGCAACTCGTCGCATGAAGCCCACAGCGAGGAGTAAAGATCAGATTTCTTCAGTGCCAAAGGTCGGCCTCGAATAGGATGAGCAACATGCAAGCGAAAACGATCTCACTGCCCTTTTTCGAAAGGTCAGAGAAATCGTTTTGTCCTGATAGCAGACCAGAAAACCATCTTGTGCGACGATGCCGCTGGCATTATGCCATCAAGCTGAGTCAGGTGCGTGAACGTGATGTGCTGGCTGTAGCAGCTGGCCGATTGCCTGGCATCACCTGTTGGTGTGCGCCTCGTGTCGCGGCTCTCTCAAGATAGGGTCAGACGCGCGCCTTTTCTCACTGCTCAGTCCCCCGGTTTTTCGTCACGGAAGGAGCCGGTTGTCGTCCGCCTGTTGAAAAAGCAAGGTGATCAGGATGTCACGCGCTCCGCGAGCACGTTCAGCGCCCGGTCGCGTAACTCACCGAAGAATCGTGGATTTTTGAGCATGATCTCAACGGTCCGCTGCGGCCCCTTGCCGTCGATCCCCATCAGGTACTGGTAGTTGTTGATCTCCCGCAGGGCATCTGCCGGGTAGCGGTAGAGCGCCCGCACCCACTCGATGAACATGACCGCGTGGGCTTGCCCCCCCTCGGGCGGTAGCGTCGGCTCGTCCACGATCTGTTGCTCACCAGCCGCCAACGAGGACGCCGTTCCCACCGGTTCCGGGCCATCGTCCCGAGGCTCTGCGTGCTCCAGTGGGAATGGCAGATCTTCCATCATTTCCGGTGTGATGACCGGCCGACGGGGCTGCGGGCCTTGGGTCGGATCTTCGGGCTGGGAAGGGCTATGGCTCATGCTTAGTTCGGCGCCTCAACGGCTCGCCTGGGCAGGGCGACAACCTTGTACCCGTTGGTCGGAGAATCGGGGACGGCATAGAAGCACCCCAGGGTAAGGCTGTAGCCATCGTAGAGTCTCGGGCGGTCGAGGGTCAACCGGAGCCTGAGCGTCTGGCTGTCCCCAGGGTTCAGCAGGATGCTGCGTTCGGCCACAGCCGATCCGACGGTATCCACGCCCCGGTAGAGGGTTGCGCCGCTGGACAGGTGGTGGATGTTGAGGACCGCCGTCCCGGTGTTCCTCAGCAGCACGTCGCGGAACATCAGCGTATCGGCCACCCCGTCCTCTCCGCCCTGAGCGTCGATGGTGGTGTACGACTGGCTGGTGATCACCGAAACGGAAACACCGTCGGTTTGCTGCGAACCGCCCTTCTGATCCTCAGGGGCGGTCGAACTGTCCGAGCAGCCGATCCCTCCGGCCATCATCGCCATGCCCAACAGCCCGATGAGGCCGAGGGGCTTCCCTGGCGTCAGCCATCGGTGGACCGAGCCGCTGCCCTGCACGTTGTTGGTCATCCTCTGCGCCCTCTTCTGTGTGGATTGGACCGTCATCGACTCACCCCCTGCTGGAGTTCCTGCTCGACCCGGTTCACCAGCTGCTGCACCGTTCGGCCGACCGGCAGAGCCGCCGACTGCGTTGGCGTCCGGGATACCTGCACGGCCTGATCGACTTGGGCCTGTGAAAGCGTTCTCGGGCTGTCGAAGCGGCCCAGCGCTTCCGGTGAACCAAGTGTGCCAGCCTGATTGCCGGCGGTGCCGACGCGGTACGCTTGATCGATCTTGATGCTCGCGTCGGTCGCGGCTGCCTGCGCCGATGGCGTCACGGCACCTGCCTGATCCGTTTTCATCGCCCCGAAGGCCGATGGGTTCTCCCTGAGCGTCGAAGCCACCTTCTCCGGGCCGTACAGGTACGTGGCGCCGTTGATCCGCTGGGCGGCCAGTTCGGGGTGCTTGAACGCGGCCGAGAGATCAGGCGCCAACCCCTTCGGCAAGTCATCGATCCGCCGCATCTGGGCGTCGAACGCCTGCCGCTCCGCTGGACCGAGGCTCTGCTGCGTACGGGCGACTTTCTCCTCGGCAGCTGACCTGTCGGTTCCGCCGAGCGCACCTTCAATCGATTCTTTCTGGTCTCGCAGCGTGTGGACGTGGGCGTCCGCCTCCTGATGGCCTTGCAGCACCTCCGGCCCCATGCGCTTCAACTGCTCGACAGCGGCGATCCCCTCGATGGCGTCAGCCACACGCCCCGATCTTGTCATCGCCTCCGGCGTCAGCACCTCCTCCTTCTTGCTGAATACACCCCCCCGACGCTCCGTGGCGACGAGATCGTCTTTGACCCGACCATAGACCTCGGGTGACTCTCTGAGTGATCGGGTCACGGTTTCCACGCCGCTGGTCTTTATCGCCTCCGAGATCGCCGCCTGGGCTGATCTGGGGTTCTGGTAAAGTCCCTCCATCTCGGTGCGGTACGCCTGCTGCAGCTTGGCGAGCGCCTGGTCGAACCGTTCAGTCGGGATGGCTGCCTCAGGGGCTGGCTCGCTCGCCACCGGACCAACGGTCGGCTCGGTCGCCGGTGGTGCTGTCGCCGGCGTCGCCGCTGGGGGCTCGACGGCTCGCCTCGCGGCGTTCCGCTCCGAGACCGCTTCCTCGAACGCCGCGACCGCCCGCCCGACCTCGGCCGGGTCCACGGTGGATGCGGCCGAATCCGTCCTCAGCTTGCCGAACGCCTCGGGTGACCGCTGCAGCAGGTGCTGCATCTCCTCGTTGCCCAGCGCTCGCCCGTGGATCACCGCCTGCCTCGCCGCTGCTCGTGGATCTTCGAACTGCGGTTCGAGTGTCCCCGCCAGAGCTTGGGCTTTTTGATCCACATTGCGCTGGGCGGCATCGACCAGGTCCGGAGCCGGTGTCTGACCGACAGGTTCCGGGGCGCGAGGTGCCACCACAGGGGCCGCGACCGGCGCCGGATCGGGTGCCGTCGCCTGAGGGAGCACCTTTTCCGCTTCATGTTGCCAGTTGCCGACGTCGGCCTGTCGGTTGTCCAGTCGCCGCTCAGCCCCTTCGAGTTCAAGCTTCGTCCCTTCCAGGCTGCCGTGAAGGGCTTCGGCTCGGGTGTGATCCGTGGCGGCGTGGACCGCCTCACGCACCTTCTCCGGGTCGGCTTCCGGAATCGATGGCGCCTCGGGTGGCACCGGTACCCGACCCTCGGCGGTCCGATCCACACTTCCCCGGTCGTTCAGGGCCATCGGCATCCGGTCTCCGGCAGTGGGTGAGACGGGAACCCGTGGGTCACGCTCGTCAGGCAGCCGGGATGGGCGTTCCTGCGTCTCTGGGACAGGGGGGGCGTGCGGCGGCACCGATCCCAGCGTCGACTTTTCGCCCGTCGGCGGGGTTAAGGCCACTGGCGACGGGTCAGGCTGCTGGGTGCGGTGGAGCGATTCGGCGAGCGCAGCCCGCTCGCGTGGGCTGAACAGGCCGGCGTGGGCGGCCGCGATCTCGGCCGGGGCGGCTGAGCGGACCCCCTGATCGAGCCGGTGTTGTGCTTCCTCCAGCGACGGCATCTTCGCCAGACGCTGCTGCCACGTCGCTGTTGCGTACTCGACGTTCGATGCGGTCGGCTCGTACCCGTTCACGCCTTTCTGCTGCTGGGTCCGATCTCCGCTGAGCTGGGTCAGCTTCTCCTCGGCTTCACGGATTCGCCCCACGCTCGATGCGGACTCAATGATCTCTTTCACGCGGTCGGCATGGCCGGGGGGCGCCGCCATCGGCTGGCTCCCGACGGTCGGGATTGGCTCGATCCCGTCTCGCCTTGTGAGGAGCTTCACCTGTTCCGTGGCTCTGTCGTAGGCATCATGGGCGGCTGCGACCCGGCCCATGTCGTACCGATGATCGGTTCGGAACATCGTCAGGTCGTCCGTGCGGCCATCGACGAGCCTCGGATCCGGCTGCACCTGCTCCCCCCAGCGCCCGGCTTCACCGCTCCGAAGGGATTGCAACGTGTCGCGTCGTCCACCGGGATTGACCAGCATCTGCTCAACCGCCGCCTCGGGATCCCTGAAAAGACCTCGGAGCGAGTCCACCATCTCCCGCTTCGCCACCGACTGGGCTTCGAGCGCCTGCGCCGTCGGCGTCCGCTGCTGCCCGGCTACCACGCCAGGATTCGTCCCGGTTGCCGTTGGGTCGGCCTCCATCGCCCGCTGGGGTGAGGACGCACTGCTTGCCGGACTCGCTGCGGCCATCTTGCCCTCCTCGACGGTTCGTTTGCCTTCATCCGGCTTCATCCGGCTGACCTCCTCTTTCGTGTACCCCAGATCCGCCAGTTGCTGCCTGTCGTCGCGGGTGAGCATCATCGGCATGGACGCCCGCTCGTTCGGGCCGACCTGCTCCCGGTGGAGGGTCTGGGCCTCGACCGTCTTCTGCGCCCAGAGTGCATGTTCCGCCCGAACGGTCCATTGCCCCGTGTCGGGGTGCATCTTGCCCCCCATCAGCTCCAGTCGATCTGCCACTGCGGCCACGTCTCTGGCCTCCCCCATCACGGGCACCTGTCGCTTGGGATCGCCGCCGAGGGCCACCTCCTTCTGATAGACCATCGCCTGGGCTTCGGGGAGTCGCTCGCCGGGCACGAGCCACGTCTTTCCGTCAAGGTCAGGTCGCCCCCCCAGCCGCTCCAGCGCCTCGCCGAGCGACCGTTGCGCCGCGCTGTCCCCCTCGAGCCGACCCATGCTCGCCGGTATCTCCTGCACGGGTCGCAGGGGCGCCGCTGCTGCCTGGGCGTTCGCCCGTTCAGCCAGTCTTGCAGCGATGTCCGCCAGCGCCGACGGCATGACTGACGGGGTGTCCGTCGGGGTGTCCGTCGGGGCGCGCGCCGGCTCGGTGACGCCATTCGACGCCCGACTCGCGGTCGGCAGTTGTCCTTCGACCTCCCGGATCTCGCTGCGGAGCTGCGCCATACGCGAAGACCCTGCACGCATCAGGGCTTCATAGGCCGCCACCTCTTGCGGCCGCAGACGACTCAATTCGGCCGAGCCATAGAGTCCGATCTCCTCGCCCAGCGCCGCCGCCCCGCCGGCGCCGTCCAGCCCCAACGGTTCCGCATAGCTCTCCGGTCTCGACGCGATCTGATCCGCGATCCGGTCGTAGAGCCGCTGCTGGGTCAGCAGTTCGTCACGGGTGAGGTCGCGCATCGGCTCCTGCGGGCTGAATTGCCCAGGCGGTTCGGGCAACTCCCGGTCGAGCCGCTGGAGCACCACCTCCGAGTGCTCCCCATACACCCGATCCGACAGGTACTCGAGCCGATCCCGGTACGTCTTGATCTGCTCGTACCCGTCGTCGTCTCTCAGCAATTCGCGCTCGACGGCGCCCATCTTGGCGCCGAGATCCCCGGCCTGACCTCTCAGCGCCACCAACCGCTCCTCCGGCGTCGTGACCCGGCCCGCCGCCCCAGCGGTCCCGGCCAGACCAGCCTGGCGGTCGATCTCCGCCTTGAGCGCCTGACCCGGCCCCCGCGAGGTGGCGACCGCCTCGGCATGAAGGGCTTCGACGGCTTCGACCGACTGTACCGCCTGCGGCAGTGCCGAAGGTCTCGCCTCGGTCATCGGCTCGGCCGAGGTCGGCGCCACTGGCGGGCTCGGCGCTCGTGTCTCCTCGGAGAGCCGCTGTGCTGTCGTCGGCGCTGCCGCAGGCTGCGATTCAGCTGCATCGAACAGCGACCGCTGGATCGCCTCCCGCTCCTCCGGGCCTGTTCGGACCACTCGATGATGCAGCGGCTCTGGGTCGATGAGTTGTGCCGTCCCAATCAGGCGCTCCTGTGAGACGGCACCGGCAGTCGCATGGACGAGGGCCGCCGCCCGATCCGGCTCGCTCGGCGTATGCAATCGGTCGTAGGCCGCCTCGAAGGTGTGTCGGATCGCCTCGCCACCCCGGTCGATCACGCGTCTCGCGGTCTCCGCCAGCATATCCGCATCGACGGCCCGGAGCCGGTCGGTCAGCCGTCCGCTCAGGTGTTCGATCCGTTCGGGTGTCCAGCCCTTCCCCTGCCCCTGAGCGATCATCTCTGCCAGTTGGACCGTCTGCTGGATGGTCTGCTCCTGACCGGCGTCGAACCGCATTGAAGCTCGCCGTATCTCCGGCGCGAGATCCCCTTCGGCTCGGCGCAGTACCTCCAGCGCCCCTTCTCCGCGATGGTGATCGCTGCCGCGCTCGACACTCTCTTCCAGCCGGTGCCTGACCATCTCGATCTCGCGCGGCGTCAACTCCAGCACCTGCCGGGCGACTTCCCGCTGCAGCAACTCACCGCTTTTGCCATCGGCGACCTCGCCCATCCGGCCGTCGAGCCCTCGGATTTCGCCCTCGATTCTCCCTCGCTCCTTCGGCCGGGTGGTCAGGCTCAGCTCATGGGTGAGTTCCGCTTTTCGCGCCTCGAGCCCCAGCCGAAACGAGGCATCCTGAACGATCTCGACCAGGTCACGGACGCGAGGCTTCTCGAACCGGTCCGCGCTGAGGTGATGAACCGCTGCCGGCTCGACTGGATCAGCGGCCTTGCTCGCGGCCGCCACTGCCAGTTGTTCGGTCACGCCACCGGCCGGAGCCGCCGACTGCGTCTCGATGCGCTCCGGCCGGTGGGCTTTTGGGTCGGGTGGGTGTTCCCCTGTGGCCGTGGTCAGCTGCTCTCTCGGATCGGATGCTGTGGCCGTGTCGGCGATTGGGCCGACCGTCGGGCGCATGGCCGGGCTCCCGTCGTCGGCCACCTGGATCGATCCCCGGTACGGGATCGCGTCGGGCGCGAGCGAATATCCCTTCGCCTCCACCCGGAGCGCGGCCTGATAGCGCTCTCCCAGCGCTTGACCGAGATGAACGCTCTGTTGATCCCGGTGACCGATGCTTTCCCTCGCCTGATCTATCAAGGCGGATTTGCTCTGCCCGGTTACCTCCAGTCCGACCTGCTGAAGCTGCTCGGCCGACCCCTCAGCCCGACTGTCCCGACCGGTTGCGGTGGCACCCTCTCGATTCTGCTCGACGCGGTTGGCGACCTCGATAGCAACCCGTTGTCGGCCATCGGGCGATAGCCGTTCGACGGCTGCTCGCAACTGCTCCCGCATCTGCTCCGGCGTCCGCTCGTACCGGGCGAGTTCTGCGTTCAGTTTCTCCGCCTCACCCGGTCGGCCCTGGGCGACGGCGACGGTGTGTTGCTGAGCCTTCTGCTCGAGGAAGTCGGTCATACGAGCCAGGTCCACGACCTCTCGTTCGGGGGTGCCTTTGGGGAAACCCGAGACCACGCCCGGCGCCAGCGGTTCGGCTGCCTGTTCAGCCCTGAC
>JBBSVG010000009.1:0-14270 GCA_038233775.1 Bacteroidota bacterium
CGTGAAGCATCGTCAAGGGTGACCGACCGGGGCAGCGAACCCAGAGGCACCGGCAGAATCGTGTTTCTGTCAACGCCCCGGTGACGAACGGTGACATCTAACCCCGACTGACGGATGCTGAGCACCAGATCAGAAACGGAGGCGCCCACCCAGAACAAGTGATCGGCGTGATTCACGTACAGGACCGGCGGCGCCTCCGGCACGCTGAGCGCCAGCGGCGCCATGATGTCCCACATGTGCGTGTGCAACACCACCACATCGGCCTCGGCAATCAATCGGGCGCGGAGATCGGTGGCTCGGTCCTCTATCGAGGTGGTACTTTCAGCCACGATGAACTGTCCGCCGGTCGATTCAACAGCTTGAATCAGATGGTCAGGAACCGCATCTGTTTGTGACAATAGGACCATCGAGTGCCGCTCACCGCTGCCCGCTGCGGACTCAATCCATCGTCTCACCAGTGCTGTATGACCGCCAATGGAATAAACGCTGTTCAGGATATGCCACCAGTGCTTGGGGCGACCCGGCGAAGAGCGTTGCGTGTTGGGTGTGTCAAGGCTTCCAGCCACCCGAATCAGCAGGGCTTCGATCTCGGGCGACGCCAGATAATCGCAGCCAAAGGTGGCTGCGGTTGTAGTGGCGACTTCACACCAGCGCAGCGCAACTCCGATCTGCCCGATCTGCTCGGCCCGGTGAGATTCCCGTATGCACCACTCGAACAGCGCTTGCTGCTCGTGCCGCTCTGGTTGCGGGTTGCTCATACGCCGACCACGGCCGCGCCCATCGCTTCTGCGACCTGATCGACCTGGGCAGGCGACAGGTGCGGACCGATGGGCAGGCTCAATACCTCAGCCGCCATCCGGTCGGCCAGCGGGAAGGCATCCGGCGCGAGCCCGAGCGCTGCGTAGGCGCCCTGTCGATGCGGCGGGATCGGGTAGTGGATGATCGTGTCGATCCCGGACGCCTTCAGCCGCGACTGGACGCCGTCGCGGTCGGCGGTGCGGACGACGAACAGGTGCCAGGCGGGATCGGCCCACTCGGGCACGACCGGCAGCACCAGATCGGTCCCAGCCAGCGTCGCCAGATACCGGCGAGCGATCTCGGCGCGACGGGCGTTCCACTCGTCCAGATGTCGCAATTTGATCCGCAGCACCGCCGCCTGGATCTCGTCGAGTCGGCTGTTGAACCCGGCGACCTCGTGGACGTACTTCACCCGCGAGCCGTAGTTGCGCAGCACTCGAACCCGGTCGGCGAGCGCGTCGTCGTTGGTCGTCACGGCACCGGCGTCGCCGAAGGCGCCGAGGTTCTTGCCGGGGTAAAAGCTCCAGCCGGCGATGTCACCAATCCCGCCGACCCGCTTGCCCTTGTAGCGCGCGCCCTGCGCCTGCGCCGCGTCCTCCAGCACCCGCAGCCCGTGCCGCCGGGCGACGGATAGGATCGGGTCCATATCGGCCGGCTGGCCGTAGAGGTGAACCGGCAGGATCGCCTTCGTCCGCGACGTGACGGCTGCCTCGATCCGCTCGGGATCGAGGTTGTACGTCCGCTCGTCCGACTCGACCGCCACCGGCACGGCGCCGACCTGCGTCACAGCCAACCACGTCGCGATGTAGGTGTGCGACGGGACGATCACCTCGTCGCCCGGACCGATCTCCAGCGCCCGAAGCGACAGCACCAGCGCGTCGAGTCCGTTGGCAACGCCGATGCAGTGCTTGACGCCGAGATAGTCGGCATACTCGCGCTCGAAAGCGGCCAACTCGTCGCCGAGCAGGAACCAGCCGCGCGCCATCACGCCGCCGACGGCTTGGTCGATCTCTGACTGCAGCTCGAGGTACGGCGCCTTGAGGTCGAGAAACGGAACCGTCATAAGGCAGCGTGGATGATGCGGGTGAACTCGTCGTAGTCGCGGTAGTAATCGTCCTCGGCGAACCGCTCCGAGGCCAGCACCATGCAGACCGAACCGGAGGAGAAGTTGTCGATCTCGCGCCAGATCATCGGGCAGACGTAGAGCCCGAAGTACGACCGGTTGAGGTGGTGCCGCACCTTCTGCCGGCCGTCGTCGAGCGTGATGTCGAACGAGCCCGACATGGCGATGATGAGCTGGTGCAGTCCCTTATGGGCGTGCCCGCCGCGCTCTGCCCCGCCCGGCACGTCGTAGAGGTAGTACACCCGCCGGATGTCGAACGGGATGTGGTTGCCGCCCTCGATGAAGGTCAGGTTGCCCCTCGGATCGGAGATCTTCGGCAGATCAACGAGCCGACAGGCAGCGACACCACGCGCATCAAGGTCCAGCGGCTGGGTCGCGTCTTGTGAGTTCACGTTGGCTCTCCCATCTCCTGAACCGACGCATTGTCTGCGACAGACCCGATCATCCGCGCTGGATTTCCCACCATGATGGCTCCGGCGGGGACGTCCCTCAGCACCACCGCCCCGGCACCGATCATGGCCCTCGCGCCGACAGTAATCCCGCCCAACAAGGTGGCATTAGCGCCAATCGAAGCTCCAGCCTCGATTCGCGTTCGACTCAGTTTCCAATCGGCGGCTCGACTCCGGGGAAACAGATCGTTGGTGAAGGTGGCATTCGGACCGACAAAAACATCGTCTTCGAGCGTCACCCCGTCCCAGATCTGGACGCCGCACTTGATCGTCACCCGGTCGCCGATCTCGACCTCGTTCTCGATGAACACATGGTCGCAGATGTTACAATCGGACCCGATCACCGCCCCCGGCAACACATGGACGAACGCCCAGATCCGCGTTCCCGGCCCGATGCGGCTCGATTCGACAAGAGCATGGCTGTGCTGAAAGTACCCCATCTCGTTGCGGTCGGACTCAGACATTCTCTCCCCACCCAGCCTCAACGTTCGCAGGTTGCGCCTGTCCACTAAGCCGGCGCTCGGCCGGCATGGCAAAGATGCCATCGAAGGCAGAATAGATCGGCCGCTCTGGGTTTGGATCGACCGTGAACGTCAGCAGGGTTTCGCCGTGGAAGATCACGGCATGGGCGTCTCCCTGCCACAGACCGGCGCTGATGCAGTACACACCGGGCAACAGCAACATCTCTGGGATCTCCACCTCGTAGAGATAGCGCCCCGGCGGACAGACCTGCGGATCCTGTCGAAAGACTGCCAGATAGAAGAAGTCGGTGGTATGAATACTGGCAGCCACGACCATATGGTCCAAGTGCTCGTGCAGATCGAACTCGACCTGAATCCGAACCGACTTGAACACCTCCACCGACTCGACCGACTCCCCGCTGCTGTTCTGCAGCGCCACCCTGACGACCTCACCCCCGCCGGTGTGATGGATCCGCTGATTTTTCGAGAACGCTGTCTTTCCCGCCTTGATCTTCTCGTTGTTCTGGCTGTAGAACAGATTGCAAACCTCGGTCGGGTCGCCGTCGGCGACGATCTGGCCGTGGTCCATCAGGATAACCCGCGTACACAACCGCTCAACTTGGCGGATGTTGTGGCTGACCAACAACACCGTCTTGCCTTGATCCTTGATCAGCCGCTCCATCCGGTCGAAGCACTTGCGCTGAAAGGCCAGATCGCCGACAGCCAGCACCTCATCGACGATGAGGATATCGGGATCGACGCTCGTCGCCACGGCGAAGGCGAGCCGGATCTGCATCCCCGACGAGTACCGCTTGATCGGCGTATCAACGAACTTCTCCAGCTCGGCGAAGGCGACGATGTCGTCGAACTTCTCCTTGATGACCGCTTTCGGCACCCCCATGATGGCGCCGTTGAGAAAGATGTTCTCGCGCCCCGTCATGTCGCCGACCAGCCCGGCACCGACCTCGATCAGCGGCGCTACGGTGCCGTGGATGCGGACGGTGCCCTCGGTCGGCGTGCTGATTCGGGACAGCATCTTCAGCAGCGTGCTCTTGCCTGCGCCATTGTGGCCGATGATCCCGACCACTTCACCTTCGTTGATGGTGAAGTTGACATCGTGCAGCGCCTCGAATAGCTTGGGCTTCGGCACATCGCGACCGCGCAAGCGGTCGGTCATATCGACCAGCGTCCGCTTGATCGTCAGTTGCCGACCCAGCTGATACCGCTTGGTCAGATGGTTGACTTCGATAATAGGCATGTCAGGAAAGTCCAGTCGTCAGATCGCGTCGGCGAAGAAGTTCTCGGCCCGCTTGAACACCCGGTAGCCGATAGTGAGCAACACCACCACCGTTAATATCCCCGGCCAGAGGGTGCTGAACTCCGGCGGTTTGCCGTAGAGCACCGCCCGCTGAAACCCATCGATCAGCCCGACCAGGGGGTTGAGTAAGTAGAGCTGGTACACCGCGTTCGACCACTCGCCCAGCGCCTGTTGCTCGATCAGCTTCCGATGCACCAGCGACAGCGGATAGATGATCGGCGAGACATACATCGCCAGTTGCAGCGCCAGCGGCAGGGCTGCCGCCACATCGCGATAATACACGTTGATCGCCGACCCGAGCATCGAGACCGACAACGCCATCAGGACCGCGTAAACGAGGATGGGGATTACCCACAGGATGTGAAGCGTGGGCATCATCCGATAGAACACCATCAGACCGGCCAGGATGATGAACGAGAAGCCGAGGTCGATCAGCTTAACGATCACCGCCGTGATCGGAAAGATCTCTCGGGGAAAATAGATCTTGCGCACCAGCGCGGTGTTGCTGACGACGCTGCTAACCCCATTGGTCACCGATTGCTGGAAAAACGTCCACGGCATGAGCGCCGCGAAGGTCAGGATCGGGTAGGGCACCCCGTCCGGCGTCTCGATCCCGACGAAGGACCGCACGACCGTGAAGATGAGCATCAGCGCCAGCGGTTGCAGGATTGCCCAAGCCATCCCGAGATATGCCTGCTTGTACCGGACGGTCACGTCCTTCCACGCCAGCGTGTAGAGCAGTTCGCGGTACTGGTAGAGCGTCTTAGTCGCCTGAATCATACAGTTCTGTTGGATGATGCGCCGCTGATCGCTTCGGATCGGGCTGCAAATATACGGCTTCGGCTACGGTCGGCCGCTCAGAGCACCCGCCGACTCAGCCGTCAGCCGCGAGAGATCGGCATCGACCAGTTCACCGACAAGCGCCTCGAAGGACACCTCGGGCGTCCACCCGAGCCGGTCGCGCAGCTTACTCGAATCGCCGACGAGCACATTGGGTTCCTGCCGAACGAAGGCCGGATCGACAGCGACGCACCGACGCCAGTCGAGCCCCAGCCGGGCGGCGGCCACCTCAACCACCTCGCCGACCGTGTGCAGCTCGCCGGTGGCGACGATGTAATCGTCGGGCTCGTCGGCCTGCAACATCAGCCACATCGCCCGGACGACATCGCGGGCGTGGGCCCAGTCGCGACGGGCGCCAAGCGAGCCGAGCCGCACCTCGTCGGCCAGCCCAAGCTTGACCCGAGCCAGCCCGTCGGTGATCTTTCGGGTGACGAACGAGACCGGTCGTCGCGGCGACTCATGGTTGTAGAGGATCCCGGCGCAGACAAACAGCCCATATTGCCGCCGGTGAACGCCGACCATGTGGTGGGCATACGCCTTTGCGGCACCATACGGGTTGCGTGGCTCGAGCCGGGTCGTCTCCCGCTGCGGTGCCTCGGCCGTCGCGCCGAATATCTCGCTCGTCGAGGCCTGAAACAGCCGCATGGCCGGGTTCACCCGACGGATCGCCTCCATCAGCCGAACCGGCCCGAGGCCCATCAGCTCGGCCGTGCCCACCGGATCTTGCCACGAGGCCGGGACGAACGTGTGCCCAGCCAGATGATAGACCTCGTCTGGTCGCGACCGTTTCAGCATCTCGTCGAGCGCCGACGGGTCCGCCAGATCCGCATCGAGCAGCTCGATCCGCTCGGGCAGCAGATGCGCGATGAGTGGGTGCTCGGTCGCCCCCGGTCGGTCGATCCCGGCGACGTGATAGCCCTTCTCGAGCAGCCACTCGGCCAGATACGATCCGTCCTGCCCCGCGACACCGGTGATGAGCGCCCGCCGACCGGCCACAGGCCGTGGAGCTGGACTCAACTGTCGAACACCCGGTCGAGCGTCGGCTGCGAGAGCAGCGCGATATCGGCATCGACCATCAGGTTGACCAGATCGTGGAACGTCGTCTGCGGCGTCCAGCCGAGCTTCGCCTTCGCCTTCGAGGCGTCGCCGAGCAGCAGATCGACCTCCGTCGGCCGCAGGTAACGCTCATCGAACGTCACGTGCTCGCGCCAGTCGAGTCCGACCCGAGCAAACGCCAACTCGACGAACTCCTCGACCGAGTGGGTCTCGCCGGTGGCAACCACGTAATCGTCGGGCTCGTCCTGCTGCAGCATCCGCCACATCGCCTCGACGTATTCCTTGGCGTAGCCCCAGTCGCGCTTCGAGTCGAGGTTGCCCATCACCAGCGTGTCCTGCACGCCGGCCTTGATCCGCGCCACCGCCCGCGTCACCTTGCGCGTGACGAACGTCTCGCCGCGTCGGGGCGACTCGTGGTTGAACAGGATCCCGTTGCAGGCGAACAACCCGTAGCTCTCGCGGTAGTTAACCGTCACCCAGTGGGCATAGACCTTTGCGGCGGCGTAGGGCGAGCGCGGATAGAACGGCGTCGTCTCCGACTGCGGCACCGCCTGTACGAGCCCGAACATCTCCGACGAACCCGCTTGGTAGAAGCGGGGTCGCAGCCCGATCTCCCGAATCGCCTCGAGCAGCCGGAGCGTTCCCTGCCCGGTCACGTCGCCGGTGTACTCCGGGATGTCGAACGAAACGCGTACATGGCTCTGCGCACCGAGGTTGTAGATCTCGTCGGGCTGCAACCGGGCGAGCAACCGGGCCAGCGCCGCCGAGTCGGTCAGGTCGCCGTAGTGCAAAAACAGCCGCACGCCGTAGATCGACGGGTCACAGTAGAGATGGTCAATTCGCGATGTGTTGAACGAGCTCGAGCGGCGGATGATCCCGTGAACCTCATAGCCCTTCTCGAGCAGCAACTCGGCCAGATACGACCCGTCCTGCCCGGTGATGCCGGTAACCAGCGCCTTTTTCACCCTCGATCCTCTCCCGTCACGTGAAGTGCCGCGCTGCCTTCGACGGCGGCGACAGTCTGAAAGAAGGCCACCGTTCGGGCCAGCCCCTCGGCCAGTGAGACCGTCGGCTCGTAGCCGATCAGCCGTTGTGCCTTCTCGATTGATGCCTGCGAGTCGCGCACGTCGCCAGCCCGGCGCTCGGTGTAGATAATCTCCGGCATCCGGCCCATGATTCGACCCAGCTCGGCCGCCAGTTGGTTGAGCGTGATCCGGCTGCCGACGCCGACGTTCATCGCCTCGCCGACCGCTTCCGTCCCGGCGACGCACGCCCGCAGGTTGGCCTGGACCACGTTGTCGATGTAGGTGAAATCGCGGCTCTGCTCGCCGTCGCCGTGGATCATCAGCGGCCGACCGGCCTGGATCGCCGAGATGAACAGCGGGATGACGGCCGAATACTGGCTCGCCGGGTCCTGTCGCGGACCGAACACGTTGAAGTAGCGCAGCGCAACCGTCTCGAGCCCATAGACCCGGCTGAACGCGGCGCAGTAGTGCTCACCGGCCAGCTTGGCGACCGCATAGGGCGAGAGCGGTTTCGTCGGCAGCGTCTCCACCTTCGGCAACACGTCGGTGTCGCCGTAGGCGCTCGATGAGGCGGCATAGACGACCCGCTTCACCCCGGCGTCCCGCGCAGCGACCAGCACGTTCAGCGTCCCGTTGACATTCACGTCGTTCGACTCGATAGGCGCGGCGACCGAGCGCGGGACCGACGGCAACGCCGCCTGATGCAGGACGAACTCCATCCCGTCCACCGCCCGCCGGACCGCGTCGGCGTCGCGCAGATCACCCTCGATCAGGTCGAACCGACCCTCCAGTCCCGCCAGATTCTCCCGCCGACCGGTGGCGAACGAATCGAACACCCTTACCTGATGGCCGGCTTCGACCAGTTGATGGGTCAAATTCGACCCGATGAACCCGCCGCCGCCGGTGACGAGAAAGCGGCGTCCGCCGCCGGAGAGTGCCTCGACCATAGAATCCGTCTGCCTGTGGATGAAAAGTCCGTCGCGCCGACTCAGAACCGATTCTGTTTCCGCTTCGAGAACGGGTTGAACCGCTGCTTCGGCCGGGCCGGCTTGCCGCCCTCCGGCCCGTAGTAATAGTAGGTATAGTACTGATAATACCGGTAGTACGATCCGTAGGCGTTGAGCACGTCGAGGTTGTTCAGCACTGTTCCCAGCAGCGGCGCGTTGACCCGGCGCAGCGTCTCGCGCGACTTGGTCAGCATATCGAGCCGGGTCGAGCCGGACGAGACGACCAGCACGACGCCATCGACCTGGGTCGAGAGGATGGCGGCGTCCGTCACGGCGATGACCGGCGGCGAGTCGAACAGCACGTAGTCGAACCGCCCGCGCAGCTCCTCGATCAGCCGTCGCATGGCCGGACTGCCGAGCAACTCGGCCGGGTTCGGCGGGATCGTGCCGCAGGTGATGAGCGTCAGGTTGTCGATCCCCGACGGCCGCATGATGTCATCGAGAGCAGACCGACCGATCAGGTAGTTGGTCACGCCGGGGTCTTTCGACAGGCCGAAGACCGAGTGGACCACCGGGCGGCGCAAGTCGGTGTCGATCAGCGCCGTCCGGTATCCGCCCTGCGCCAGCGTCACGGCGAGGTTCGAGGCCGTGGTGGACTTGCCTTCCTTGGGCGCGCTGCTCGTCACCAGCATGACCGTGCTACCGGCATTTCGGGCCGCAGCGGAGAAGATCAGGTTCGTTCGCAGTGTCTTGTACGCCTCGGCCACGGCACTCTTGGGGTCGAAGTGCGTTACCAGGTGGGCCGCAATGTTGCGTCCCTCGACCTCCGGCATCGACTTCTCCTTGCCGTTGTCGGTCGGCGCACTATCGGAGATGACCGGAATCGTCGTCAGCAGGTTGAATCCGCGCCGCTCGATCTCTTCCGGCGTGTAGAGCGTGCTGTCCATCAGCATCAGCAGCAGCACCAGTCCGGCACCAAGCGCAAGACCGATGAACGCGCCCGTCAGCGTGTTGCCGACCCGGTTCGGCCCGACCGGCTTGACGGGAATCTCGGCCGACTCGATGATCTCGATGTTCCGGGGCGCCGCCTGTCTGGCGATGCGCGCCTCCTGGAACTTGCGGTCGAGCAGCAGGAACGTTTCTTCAGCGCTTTTCTGGTTGCGCTGCAACCGCGCCAGATCGATGGTCTGGGCCGGGATCTTGTCGAACTCGACTTGGAACTTCGATACGGCCGACTGGAGCGCCTTCTCCCGCGCCTGTGCTTCCTCGATGGCGATATCCGCCCGACGCTTGTCGGCAAACAGCTCCAGATCGGCATTGCCGCTCAGGTCGCGCAGCGGCGCACCGGTCGAGAGGATGTCCGACCGCTTGGCCTCGATCTGCTGGTTGACCTGGTTGAGTTGCGCCTGCAAGGTCGCGATTCGCTCGCGGTAGTTCTTCGCCGCCTCAACGTTCTTCGGCAGACCCGTCTGTTCGAGTCCTTGGGCAGTATTGCGCAGCTCGGTCAGGTTGGCCTCCAGCTCGACGCGGGACTGGGCCAACTGCGTCAACTGCCGCCGGTTGATGTCGTCTTCTTGGCTCTGCGGCTGGTCTTTTCCGGCGGCCCGCAGCTTCTCAGCATACGACGCCTGTGAAGCCCGCAACCCCTCCAGCGTGATCTGCACATCGCGCAACTGCGCCTCGAATGTCGCCAGCGAACTGACGGCGCTCGACGGGTTGGAGCCGGGCGAGACGTCGGCGAGGTTGTTGGCCCGAAGATAGGCCTCAAGGTCGTTCTCCGCCTTGGTCAGCAACTCCCGCTGCTGGTCGCGTTGCTGCTCCAGGAAATCGACGTTGTCTTTCGACACCTCGGCCGAGCCTGCCCGGTTGTAATCCTGATACTGCTCGGCGTAGGCATTGGCAACCACGGCTGTCAAGGCAGGGTCGATCCCTTTGGCGACGATGCGGAGGATGTTGGTCGACCCCAGCGGCGAGAAGGTGACGCTGTTACGGATCAACTGGGCCAGATCGTCCCGGTTGAGCATGTGGCGCCGACCGCGAGCGTCCTCAGTCATCAGCGAGCGAACCGTATCCTTTCGCCCCGGCGCAATCGGCGACTTCAGCAACTGATCGGCGACTTGGAGCGAGAAGTTCCGCGTCTTCATGATCTCGATCTGGGTGCTCAGGTTCGCCTCGGTGGCCCCCCGATAGTCGCCCAAGATCGTCAGCGGCGACGACGACGCCTCGCTCTTGACGAGCACCCGACTCTCAGCGTCGTACACGTTGTCGAGCTGGCTGACAAAGAACAGCGTGACAATCAGCGAGATGATGAAAACGATGAAGATGATCCACTTCCCCCGGAGCAGCGCCTGCCAGAACTCGGCAATGCTGACCGCACCGCTGCCTTCCCCCTCGCCGTCGTCGGCGCCGAGATTGGCGTAGGCGGGGTCGATCCCCGAGTAAGTCGGATAGGCGGTGCCGTGACCGTTGGTGGCCGCACCGTTGGCGGCTGTGGCGGAGGGCTGTTCGTCTTGCATGGACATGCGGTGAGGGTGCGCTCGTCGCGAGTAAAATCGAACTTCAGATCGTCGGCGTCGGACCAGCCGACGAGGGGTGCGGCTTACAACCAGCTGCTGACGCTGCGCCGCACCTGCTGCCAGAGCGACAGCCGCGACGACATCTCCATCTCCGGCGCTTCGGGCTCGACGGCTTCCCCGGCGAACAGCGCGCGGGGTACATGGTCGAACAAGCGATCCGCAGCCGCCGACCCGATCAGCTCCACGACCCGCTCCCGAGCCAGCGGCAGCACCGTAAACGGGCGGCGCTCGGGGTGGTGGGCGTCGGAAGCCGCCAGATGGATCAGACCCGCCTTCAGCAACCGCTCGGCCGCCGCCTTCATCGGCGGGTAGCGCTCGTCGATCAGACTCTCAGCGTCGAGCTGCATCAGCGCACCGACCCGGATCGCGTCGCGCAGGATCGGCAGCCGTGTCATCGCCTGGGCGTTCCGCTCGGGGTGGGCAATGATCGGCCGCAGCCCCCGAAGCTTCAACTCGAACACGACCTGCGGCAGATAGGCCGGCACTTCGACCGACGGCATCTCGAGCAGCACGTACCCGCCTCTCGGCACACCGACGCCGTGGCGGTCGATGAACTCGGGCAGCTTCGGGTCGAGATAGAACTCGGCCGCAAGCTGCATCTCGACCGGGATCGCCGCCGCCCGGACCGCCGCCGTCAGCGACGCGAACCCGGCTTCGACCTTTGCCCAACCGTCGGCTGTGTGGCGCTCCGGCAGCAGGTGAGGTGTCGCCCACAGCGCCTCGACGCCCAACTCTGACGCCTGACGGACCAGTTGGACACCGATCTCGACCGTCGCCGCCCCGTCATCCACACCGGGCACGACATGGTTGTGCAGATCGACGAACCGCCACGGCGCCCGGCTGTTCCGGTCGCTCATCCTTGCGCCACCTCGACCGGGACCAGCGGCGACACACCCGAACGGCGATTCAGCGCCACCGTTTGGTAGAACAAACCAACCAAGCCGAGCCCGACCGTTGCCAGCGTCGTGCCAGCGTGCGAGACGAGCGCGTAAGCCGTCGCCGGTTCCTCCGGCACGCCGAAGGCGCCGAGGACAACCTTGCAGAGAAAATGATAGGCACCGGTGCCGCCCGGCACAATGGCCGAGCCGAGGCTCGTAACGGCCATCAGCGCGAACGAGTGGGACGGGTGCAGCCCGTAGGTCTGCGGCAGATCGAAGGCGTAGAGCGGCAGATACAGCATCGTCAGATACCCGCCCCAGACGCCGAGCGAGCCGAGCACAAGCGGCAGATACTGTCGGGGTTGACCGAGCGCCGCAAACCCGCCGATGAACGAGCGCAGCCCGGCCACCGCGCCATCGGCCCGAGTCGGCGCCACTCGGGCGACAAGCGAGCGCACTGTCCGCAGCATCCACTCCGGTCGCGTGACGAGCAGCGCCAGCACGACGAGCACAGTCAGCACGCCCAGCAAAGCCAGATTCCGGAGCCAGAGGAGATCGAGTTGACCGACGACCGGCAGCGGCTTGGCCGGCAGCAGCGCGTTCAGTTCCGGCGCGTTGTAGGCCAGCCCGAGCGTCAGGATGATCCCCAAGCAGAGCGTATCGAGCACCCGTTCGACGATCACCGTCGCCACGATGGGCGTGAGCGGGATGCCGGTCGTCCGGTTGACCGAGACGGCCCGAACCACCTCGCCGACTCGGGGCAGGATCACGTTGACCAGAAAGCCGATGTTGATCCCGGTCCAGACCCGACCTATCGGCACCGGCTGGTCGGCGGGCACGGCGCCGCGAAGCAGCACCTTCCACCGCCAAGCGCGACACCCCTGCGCGGCGACGTAAACGGCCATCGCGCCGACCACCCAGCCGTAGCGGGCGGTGTGAAGCGCAAGGGCGATCTTGTCCCACGACAACCGGTGGAACGTCAGGTAGAGCAACCCGACGGCGAGGACGAGCCCGACGACCGACTGGATCGCCGTCTTCGTCCGAGGCGACAAACTCATCGGAGATCGACGACCTTGACCCCTGCCGGGGCGGTGAACGAGAAGCGGGCAGCCGGCAGGCTCGGCTTGAAATCGACCGACGCCACCCGGTAGGTCAACGCCCCAGCGGCTCGGGTCTGAACCGCGACGCGCCGGATCGTCCAGCCACGCTCGGCGACCCAGAGCGTCATCCGCTCCAGCGTCGGGTCGGGGCGCGGCGGCATGAGTGAGAGTTGATAGACTCGGCTGCCAGCTTCGGTCGTCGTCCCGACAAGCGTCGGGCGCCAGCCGGTCGGAATCTCGGTCAGCAAGCGGGCAGGCGTGAGCGTGGTGGTGCCGGGCTCGACGGCATCGATCATCACCCGCTTCTGCGCCGGGTCGTAGAGCCAAGACGTGGTCCCGTCGGCGACCACCGTCCGCTCCGGCGTCTCGAGTCGATAACGGTCGCCGCTGACCTCGAGCGTGCCGCGTACCATGTCACGACCGGCGCCCTGCTCGAACGTCACAACCGCCGACTGGGCCGCGCCGTAGGTCTGGCCGACATGGGCGACGATCTGGACGGCCGTCGCTTTGGGCGTCGGGCGGGGTCGGGCCTGCGATGAGACGGCGCCCGGCAGGGCAGCCAGATAGAGCATCGGCAGGGCGGCGAGCAGACGAAACGGTCGAGAACGGGGCAAAGGGCACCTCGCAACTGAGGAAACCAGCAGGCGGCGCTTCGGTTCAGGCCACCCCGAGTTGATCGAGGTGAATCAGCATGTCGTCCATGTCCTTGAACAACACGTCCCTGGCCTTGCTGCCGACGAACGGCCCCACCACCGCAGCCCGCTCGAGTTGATCCATGAGCGAGCCGGCTCTGGTGTAGCCGACGCGAAGCCGTCTTTGCAACAACGATACCGAACCCTGCTGGTGCTGAACCACCAACTGACCGGCGGCGCGGACCAATTCGTCCCAATCAGCCCCATCGTTGGCGATCATCCCGAGGCTGCGACCGCCGTCGGCCGACGGGAGCGCGAACGGTTCGCGGAAGCCGCGCTGGCCGCCGATGAACTCGGTGATCCGCTCGACTTCCTCGGTCGAGACGAACGCATTCTGAATCCGAATCGGCTTCGGGCTGCCCGGCGGCAGGAACAGCATGTCGCCGCGACCGAGCAGTTGCTCGGCGCCGTTCATGTCGAGAATGGTGCGCGAGTCGATCTTGGTCGCCACTTGGTAGGCGATCCGGGCCGGGAAGTTGGCCTTGATCATCCCGGTGATGACATCGACCGACGGTCGCTGCGTCGCGACGACGAGGTGAATCCCGACGGCGCGGGCGAGCTGCGCCAGCCGGGCAATCGGTTCCTCGACCTCTTTGCCCGACGTAATCATCAGATCCGCTAATTCGTCGATGATGACGACGATAAACGGCATCTTCTCCTGCGGCGGGTCGCCGTCCAGACTCTTGATCGTCCCGGCCTCGACCCGAGTGTTGTAGTCGCGGATGTTCCGCATCCCGCAGGCGGCGAGCGTGTCGTAGCGCTTGTCCATCACGACTTCGAGGCTTTTGAGCACCTTGACGGCCGTCGGCGTGTCGGTCACAATCGGCCCGTCGGCGTCTTCGCTGACGGCGAGAAAGTGGTTCGCCAGCAGCGCAAACAGCGAGAGTTCGACCTTTTTCGGGTCGATCAGGACGAACTTGACCTCGGACGGATCGCACGAGTAGAGCAAGCTCGCCAAGATCGTGTTGATCCCGACCGATTTGCCCGAACCCGTCGCCCCGGCGACC